>CALGEF010000020.1 GCA_937881755.1 uncultured Acidobacteriota bacterium | reverse complement strand
TTAACCTTTAACCTTTAAAGCTGTTAACAGATGCCTTAGCACAGCTTGCACCTCAGAAAATTTGTGCGCTAAGCGCACGCCACTCCCTCATCCATATACAATCCCCGGTTCACCTCAATCATCAACCCTTGCACCCGCTTGTCCTTCTGATAACTACCTATCGGCACCAGACAACCCGCAAAAGGTGTATTCACCGCAACGCTATACCCGTGCCTCAAAAACACATCACGCGCCAGATCCAGCAACCCATCGGGCGTGTGATATTCATCAGCGCCTAGACAGATATCCCGCCTGTTTGCTAACTGATCCAACTCAAAAGGCAGCGCCTTTTCAGGAAAGCTGTGACAGTCCAGCACTAATGCACGGCCCGTGCGCAGCACTGAATCCTTCACCGCTGCCGCGAGCGCCGCATGTTGAGGAGCATAATATTCAGCCAGCAGCCGCTCACGCTCATATAGCGTCGGTTGGGATCTGAGCACTTCACCATCGTGGGTACGAGTATAGATAACACCCATACCAAGGTTCGCCATCGGCTCCTGCGCATCAATCTCGAAACGCTCCATATCCACCAACAGGCGACTGACTGGGGCACGAATAACGGCGTCACCCGGTTGCGCTGCTGACATAAACAACTCGTCAGTGTAGTGATCCGTCATGACCAGCAGTTCGCGGGCAAGGTCCGCATTAGACAGCACAATGGAGGCGCGCAGATCGGGCGGTATATAGGTTGAAGCGTGGGGTATATGCAGGATCATGGTACAACTCCTCTTTAGTGCTTTGCAGTGGTTGCGGGCGCACAAGCTGGATTTTCAACATTGACATTATCACCTGCCCCCGGTGGGACGGCGGCTTAACCGTGATAGCCGACGTGACCGATCCACCTCATCCCCTGCGTGATCATCATGCGGTGTCAGCCAACCGCTAGGCAAAGGTGAGCCCGCTCATAGCTGCCCAATGGCTTCCCATGGATGGTTTGCATTAGCGAAGTGCCCCCATCTCGCAATTTCTGTTAGATCGTCCAGCGCATAATGCCCACCACTCCGCACAAGGCTCAGGTCAAAATGCAGCGCAAGCTTAGCCCTATCCAAGCTGTTGCCACATTCATCGACTATGCTCACTACCCGCGCCTCCCGGTCACCAGGAAACCACGCCAGTGTCACTGTCGCCTCCTGGACCAGGCCCAGCCTGACAAGTGTCTTTGCCATGCGGCGTGCATGCAGTCCGCCTGCCCTGTCAGCCTTGAAGAAGTCTTTACCTGACCAGGCGCCCCCGCCAATGGGCACGCGTGGGCCATATGCGTCTACCACCAGCTTCTTGCCAGATAAGCCGTTGTCCCCCTCTGGCCCACCCACTTCGAAGGCGCCGGCACCGTTTACCGTCAACTGTTCCGGCAAGCTTGCCGAGAGGCCGGGCAGTTGCGCTACGGCATCGGCCAGTGCTTCGTCCAGCGCGACGCGTACAGCACGATGCAGGGCCACCTCGTCCGATGCCGTCTTCTGCTGAAGTGAGCAGCTGAACGCCGCCAGGTGCCACGCCGGCATGTCATGACTCCCCACGGTTTCTGCGACCAGAATGATCACCTTGCCATCAGGCCCCAGTTGCAGCGCCGGATGTTCATGGCGCAGGCGATACAGCCGACGCGCGATGAGACCCACCAACCACTGCTCAACGGGCAGGTGGTTAGTGGCTTCAATGGCATTTGCATAGCCGATGCAGATGGCCTGGTCATCCGCTAAGGCCCTGAACTCGGCCTCCCCGTCTTCGAGCGGGCCAAGGCAGAGGTTCGATACCACGTCCACTTGAGCCGGCGCGGGGTACCAGTTGTCGTCATACCCCGCGCTTTCGTAGACACCACGCACCAAGGATGGCAGGTCGATCTGCTCCGCACCCTCGCAGGCAACACGGCCGGTGACAAACACCTGGTCGCGATGCACCGCCACCTCAACGCCGACCAGAGCCCTAGCTTCACGACGGGTGGCCTCCTGAACCAGAGCATCGGCGATGGCATCAGCGAGCTTGTCCGGGTGGCCCGGGAAGATGAATTCAGCTGGATAGAATGACTGGCTTGTGTAGTTCATGATTGCGCCTCCGGGTTAAGGACTGCGGTGTGCCTGGCCACATCGGCCAGGTCCTGTTGGTTGATGGTCGGGCCTAGGTAAGCCACTGCCAGACGGGTGTTCTCCAATGTCGATCGGTGCTGACCGGCTGGTCTGCCGACCCAGCCATCGGTAACGATCAGTGCGCGCTTGATGTGGTTGTCGGCGATATGCTCTGCTACCACGTCAATGCTTGTGCCCTCAGTGGTTCGGCACAGGCCCGCCCGCAGTTGCGCTGGGGTAATATCGATGACCCTGGTTGAGAACAGGTGAATCTGTGGCCATAGCAGTGGCGCGCAATCGAGCGTTGCCCCGAACAACGGCCGCAGCACGCCAGCCATGCTGCCAGAGACATCCAGGTAGATATGCACGCGCTCGGCGCCGGGACAGGTGCGTCGCCAGGGCACCGTTGTCAGGGAGTTCGAGGATTACCTGAAGTGCGGTCGCCTTGAGCACGGATTCCTGCGTGTTCGATGTGAGTCCTGTCACCATGAGAAACTCGTAGCGTTCAGTTGCAAACGCCGGGGGTTCTGTCCGTCCTGTGGTGCAAGGCGTATGGCGGACAGTGCTGCGCACCTGGTTGACGAGGTCTTGCCGAAGCGGCCGATCAGGCAATGGGTGCTGAGCGTCCCATTCCCGTTGCGCTACTTGTTTGCGACCAACCCCCAAGTGATGAGCCGCGTGTTGAACATCGTGCACCGAGTGATCAGTACATTCCTGATCAAACGGTCGGGGAGAACGGTGAAGTCAGGGACGCAAAGCGGTGCGGTGACGCTGATACAGCGATTTGGTTCAGCCCTGAACCTTAACCTACACTTCCACATGCTGTACCTAAATGGCGTCTATGACCACAAAGGCTACTTCTGGCCGGTGAAGCCACTGACACCAGGAGATCTTGACGAGATCACGCATAAGATTGCAAAACGCGTATCGAGATATCTGGAGCGATCAGGATATCTCTACCGTGATGCCGAGTCTGAGTACCTCGACCTTGTACCTGACGAAGAGGATGTCATGCACGGCATCATCGGTGCTTCTATTACCTATCGGTTGGCCTTTGGGCCGAATGCAGGACTGGGCGTCCCCGAAGTAAAGTCCTGACGTTACAGGCTGTACCAACCGGCGACAACAGAGCGAAGTCGGGTGAACTAGTCAGTAAGCAGTCTGGATTTTCATTGCATGCGGGCGTGGCGTGTAGGTCCAATCAGCGGAAGAAGCTTGAGCGTCTTTGCCGGTATATCACGCGCCCTGCCATCGCTGAACAACGATTATCGTTGGCCAGTAATGGCAACGTGATTGTTGCTTTAAAAACTCCCTACGATGATGGCACCTCTCACGTTGTTCTAAGCCCCATAGAGTTTATGGGGCGCCTGGCTGCGTTGGTTCCGAAGCCCAGGGTGAACCTCACCCGGTTTCATGGCGTGTTCTCCCCGCGGAGCAAGTTGAGAGCGCATGTTGTGCCAGGAAAACCAGACGATCAATCGGATCAGGACTCACAATCTGCCCGGGGCAAGACCTATTCAATGACGTGGGCCCAGCGACTGAAACGTGTCTTCGCCATCGAAATCGAGAAGTGTGAGAAATGCGGTGGCAAAGTGAAGATCATCGCCTGTATAGAGGATGCGGAAGTTATAGAGAAAATACTGAAGCACTTGGGACTGGATGAGGCATCGCAGACCAGGAATCGTTCTCCGCCGACCGGGCTCTTCGAGAATTCAGGACAATTATTCTGACATTAACCCGCGTTGATGGGGGTTGACTCGACCTGATCGCACGAGAATCGTGGAAAAGATCTGGGGACCGGTGTCAGGGCCGTCATTCAAGGCTATGAATCGCTGAGGTCTTCCTAAATTCTGCCGATAAGAGGAGCACCTTTCTGAAACAGATACTTGGAAATCGGCAGGAAAACGTGGTTAATTCTACTTAAGCCCGCTGCAGGTGAACGCCTGGGTGACTCACATGATGACTTGAAGGCCAGCCCGGGGAATCCGGACAACGACCCTAACTACACCTCCTCCCCAACGTATTTCCTCGGTTTGAGAAAACCGTTGATCGCGGCGATCAACGGGGCTGCAGCGGGGCTTGGATTCAGTTATGCCACTTTCTGTGACATGCGGTTTATGGACAAAAACGCAAAAATAGTCACGTCATTTGCCCCACGGGGATTGATAGCCGAACACGGCACCAGTTGGATGTTACCCAGAATTATTGGTCCTTCCAACGCGCTGGACATCTTCTGGAGTTCACGCAAACTTGAAGCAGAAGAAGCTCATCGCATGGGCTACGCTAACCGACTCTGCGAACCTGGTACGTGCGTTACTGAAGCCCAGGACTACATCAAAACCATGGCTGGCACTTCCGCGCCAATGTCTTTGATGATGATGAAGCGTCAGGTTTACAAGCATCTCAACAGAGAACTGGGTGAATCCATGGATGAATCCACCACGTGGATGGACGAGAGCCTGGCTCGAAGTGATTTCAAGGAAGGCGTTGCCAGCTTCATTGAGAAGCGCGCACCGAACTTTCTCAAAATCGACTTCGATAACTGACCAGACGATATCAACAAGTGCAACACAGACCGATTGGCGCCTGAGGGCGATTGACTCCATTGTCGGCATGGGCCTCGGGCTTCCTGGGAATTCCGAGGTCCCTTGCCGGTGTTAACGACCCTGGAAATTGGGTTCACGCTTTTCGACGAATGCCAGGAACGCTTCTTTGGTATCAGCACTCTTGCCAACTCGACTATGGCGCTCGGTCTCAAGTTCTATGTAGTCACGCAGTGACATACTCTCGGCATTGACGAAATTCTTCTTCATTTCTCCCACCGCCAGTGGGGCAGAATTGGCAAGTCGCTTCATGATAGCGCTCATTTCATCGCGGAACGTCTCGTCATCAAATGTACGCGCCACCAGGCCCATCTGCTCGGCTTCGCCTGCGGAGAATTTGCCCGGCATGAAGTAGAGTTCGCGAGCCTTTTGCGCACCAATTATCCGCGGCAGCGTCCAGGGGCCGCCCATATCACCGGAAATCGCGACGCCAAGAAACGCCGAATTGAAGGTGGCACTTGCTGCCGCGTATCGCAGATCACACGCACAAGCCCAACCGAAGCCTGCACCGGCGCAGGCGCCATTGATTGCAGCCACGGTTATCTTAGGCATTTCATGCAGTAACGTGGAGATATGGAAGTACTCACTCTTATTGGGCTCTTGAGCCTCACCGGCGGTATTCGCCTTTAGATCGGCGCCCGGGCAAAACCCCTTGCCGGCGCCGGTAAACTGGACAACCCGTATCGAGTTGTCCCGCGCAACCTGGTTCAAGCAGTCGTATAACTCGCGCATCATTGTATTGACGATGCCATTGAGGCGGTCCGGACGATTCATGGTAATCGTCGCCGCAGTACCATCAACTTTATAAATAATTGTTTCGTAATCGCTCATTTTTTCCTCCAAATAACAAGTTAACTCTGATCAGACGCCCGAAGGGCTGGATTATGACAGGCTCGTCCTGCGAGCCGTAAGTTCTGCAACAATTTCCTGGTGACGCCGGCTGTCAATCCTGTAGCCAAGGTACATCAACAGGCCTGCAATCGTGAAGACTGAAGTCGCCGGACCTGCGATAAAACCGAGACTCCAGACGATATCCTCCGGCACAGTACCCATGCGAGCACCGCGGGGAAACTGGATAAAATCCAGCAGTATGCCGCCAAAAACCAGTCCAATGGACGCAGTGGACTTAGTCGCAAAGGAACGTGCAGCGAAGAGAATGCCTTCCCGCCGTTCCCCGATTTCAAGTTCATGTTCATCAGCGATGTCAGCGAACATGGAGTTGAGGGAGGCAAATACCACGACTGCCAGCATGGTCACCGAACCCAGGGTGAAGACCAGCAGGCTCAACAGCGCCATCGAACCGGGCTGAGGAAACCACGGTATTTCCAGTAGCAACATGATGATGGGGAAGTTGACCAGTACCACGATCGCCAGGGCGCCGCCAACCAGCGTTGGTTTCTTATCGAACCTGCTGGTGAGCAACGGCGTCAGTGCCAGGGAACTGAGCAGCCCTACGAACTGGCCGAGTGGAATCAGCGCGAGCTGCTCCGTCGTGAACCCATAAAAGTGGAATCCCATGAACGGATTGAACACTGCTTCGACCGCGAGGATCAGTGTGGTAAACACCATGCCGATGAAAATGGCGCGGAAGGACTTGTTACGCATCGCGTCCATCAACTCCCGCACCAGCCTGGTCAGTGAAAAACGCTCCTGGCTGATAGCTTCCTGCTTCCGCAGGTAGGGGATTTCGGTGTAGGTGCCGAGGACACAGGTAAAGATCGCAAACACGATGATGCCACCGGCAAACAGCGTCCAGCCTGAGTAAGCTGCCTGGTTCAGCAATCCCGGACTGAACGCCTCCGTCGTAGGGAAAAACAGCAGGTAGGAGAGGGGTGTGAAAACTGCTGCGCCCGCGAATCCAAAAAAAGTGGCAAAACCATACATGGTTGATCGCTGGCGATAGTCGGACGCCATCTCCGCACCCAGGGCCAGGTGAGGCACATGATAGAAGGTCATGGCAGCCCTGACGGCGATAGCGAAAACAGCCAGCCAGATGAGGTAGCCCAGCTCGCTGAGTTCGGGAGGATTGAACAGCAGGTAGAACGCCAGCGCGAGCGGAACAGCAGAAAACAGGATAAAGGGATGGCGCCTGCCCCAGCGCGAATGCAGTTTATCCGACAGGCTACCGGCTACAGGGTCCGTCACGGCGTCAAAGATGAGCGCAATAGCGAGAACGATACTCGTCCCGGTTGCCGGAACATGCAGCACCTGGTTGTAGTAGAACAGCAGGAAGGTGTTGAACCCCACGTTCTTGACCGCCTCGCCGATGCCACCAATACCGTAGGCCAGCATCGTGTGCAGCTTCAGCTTCCTGGCTTCCAAGCCTGCTCCCCTCATACAACGCTGGTATCAAATCACGGCATCCAGGCCGACGCAATCTTCAGCAGTTATGATTTCCGTAACGAATGCGGGACATCACACCGGAGAGGAGACCGTGCTGATCTCAATCTTTGAAAAAAATTCTGGGGAAGAGGTTCCGGGATGGTACAATGCGCCGGTGACAATAATCGTTTGTTTGCAGTACTTGACGATTCAGGAGAACTGGCAGTGATGAAGACCCATACTTCAGAAACGGATATCAACATACCTCCGCTTAAAGAAGACACCCGGTCTGGACTTCTGCAAGCGGCGCTGGAAGGGTTTGCCACCCACGGATTTGGGTCCGCCACCATCCGGGGCATTGCTGCTCGTGCTGGTCTGAGTCATGGAATGATCCGCTACCACTACAAGACCAAGCGGCAATTGTGGCTGGCGACAGTTGAGTTTCTCTTCGACCGACTACGGTATGAGCTCAGATACACCCCTGAGGAGATCGCGGACAACGAAGGCGACTCCCTGGCGCTGTTTCGAATCTGGTTGCGAAAATATGTGCACTACTGTGCGAGGCATCCTGAACACGCCCAGATCATGGTTCAGGAGTCTGTGGCACCCACTGATCGGCTTGAGCAAGTCATCAAGGAGCATCTGCAGGAAGGACACGCAATAGTGCGCAGCCAGATCGAAGGTTACATCCGTGCCGGTATGTTTCCAGCGGGGGCACAGCCAGAGTCGATCATTTACATCATCACTGGTGCCTGTCAGAACATCTTTACGCTTGCACCGGAAGCGCAACTCTCGTTTGGTTACGATCCCTTAACCCCGGAGGCTATCGAAGCGCACGCAGATGCGGTGGTCGCGATCTTCTGCCCGGAACCGGAAGAACACTGATCGATCTCTGACGCTGCGGTCAGATCAGCGCAGCGTACTTCTCCGCCAATTGGTCAGCGAGCGCGCTGCGCTCGGTGTTTCTCAGTCGTTCAAGATACTCAGGTAACTTTCTTCGTATGTGATAGGGTCCACCTTCGGCCATCACGTTGTCGTGAGGATCTCTGCCACGTGCTGCCGTCACCATCATATCCGCATGCCAGCCAGCCAGTTGATCGCGGCAGATCTGCAGTTGGTCCGGTTCGGAATCTGCGCGGTTGAACTGCTGATGCGGGTCGCTTGCTACATCAAACAGCATCTCTTCGTCCCACAGGTGATAGGCATCGTGTCGGGTTGACAGATACAGCCAGTCACCGAGGCGAACGCCGCGCTGACAGGCCCATGCGGCCTGCGAGAGAATCAGTGACTCGCGCCCCTCGTCGAGCCCACTTTTGAGAGACTGCGCGAAACTGACACCATCCCAGTTTTCCGGCACCTTTCGCCCCAGCAGTTCAAGCAGGGTGGCAGTCACATCGATCTGATAGTGCTTGGCGCTCATTCGACCGCCGGTGGCAACGCCTGGCCACTTCAGAATCATGGGAATGTGCGTAGTAGCCTGATCAGCAGTCTGATGATCGCCGTATACATTCAGCTCACCCAGGTTCTCACCATGATCCGAGCTCAACATGACTGCGGTGTCGTCATCAATGTCGAGGTCCGCAAGCAGATTGAGGAGCCTCCCGACGTAGTCGTCTGCCATCAGCACACCACAATCGTAGCCATCAAACATCTTCCTGGCACCCGCCATGTCTGCTGCTTCCTGTGGCTGCCTGGGAAACCGCTGGCTCATCTGCGGGTTGGGCGCGAATCCGTAACATTCACGAGCGGAATGCGGTCCGCAGAGTGCCCAGTGCTGTTGCCGGACTTCTTCGGTGTACCAGGCCGGCAAGGCGTCGTCCGCAAACGGTTCGCCCATTTCGGAAGGTGCCCGGTAAGGCGTATGGGGATCCCACATATGCACGTGGAGAAACCAGTTTTCCTCGCGTCCATTCCTCTGCAGCCAATCAGCGGCGATGGCATGAACTTCATCGGCAGTTTCGAGCCCGAATTTCCCGACGTTGTAAGCCTCATCGAAACCCGCATACCAGTGGAAGGCCGAGTGGCGCTGGGCGAATGAACTGACTGAGACCATGCGCATGGCATCCTTCGCCATATGAAACGGGACACCACCGCTCTTCATCTGGGTGGCCAGTGACTCAATGTGCAGGCGTGACCAGAATTCACGATCAGCGCCGTCGATTACGGGGTCTGCATCGGTTCCACCATGATTAACCACGCCGTTGTGGATACCGAATTTTCCAGTGAGTAGAGCGGTACGGCTAGGCAGGCAGGGCACATCCGAGGCATGTACATTCTCGAACACGGTTGCCTGCTGCGCCAGCGCATCAATGTTTGGGCTGGTGGCGCGATGATAGCCGTAGCAGCCCAGGTGGTCCGGACGCAGGGTGTCTATGTCGATGTACAGGATGCGCAAAGTGAGTCTCCAGTCTGTTGATGAAGGGAATTGAAACTGTTGCACCATACTATCCAAACGGATAGTGTGATGGAAGATGCGGAATATCAGTGCCCTGCTGCATCGTTCTGACCGGAGAGCCTGGTGCACCTATGCGATATCACACGGGATGATAGAAATGCGTTTAGATGAGGAAATATCAATGATGAGAGTCGGATTTTCTGTTTCGCTGGCTGTGTTGTTCAACACGCTGGTGGTCAATGCCGCAGTTGCCACGGAGCAGACGCGTCAGCTGGAAGAGATCGTGGTCACGGCGGTCAAACGAGAACAGGACCTTCAGGATGTTCCGGTTTCAGTCACGGCTTATTCAGATGAATTGCGCGAGGAACTTGCGCTTGACTCGATTGCCGACTTTGCTCGCCTGACCCCCAGTCTCGCCTATTCATCCGGCGACGATCGCGTTTTTGTGCGTGGCGTTGGTCGGCAGACGAACACAAACGGGTCCGAGCCTGGCGTCGCGACCTATAGCGACGGCATATACGATTCTCCACCTCGTCCGTTTCCAGAAGCGACTTCTTTGTCAAGCGCGTTGAAGTACTGCGCGGTCCGCAGGGAACGCTGTACGGCCGCAACTCGATTGGCGGCGCGATCAATGTGATTTCCAAACGCCCGACTGATGAATTTTCGGTCGAGACGCGCATCCATGTCGGCGACTATGAAGCGACCCGGATTGAGGCCAGTGTGTCCGGGCCCCTCGCCGAGTGGCTGAACGCCAAACTCGCCATTTCGTATGACAACCAGGAAGACGGTTACTTCAAGAATGTCGCAGGTGGTGCAAGCGAGGGCGGCGCAGGAGATGGCAGCTACGTTGAACTGCAACTGGATGCACAGCCCACGGATAATCTTTCTCTCTGGCTCAAGATTGATACGGCAGAGCGATCGGGGCACCCGCGCTCGTCAAACCGGATCGATCCTTACGACCTGACGCCGTTCCCTTCCGGATATATTGCGCCCGGGTCTGGCTTCGGCTACACGCAGCCGGGTTTCACGCAGGAAGGATCAGCGCTGGTGAACCCGGGCGTTTCCGACGAAAGAAAGATCAGCACCGATACGACAGCGAATTCTGAATTGGACGATGCGTATGGCGTTTCCTGGATAGCGACCTGGAGTCTGCCAGAAGTCGATCTGACCTACATGGGCGGTTACCGGACTTCCGATTACTTCAGTGTTTCGGACCTTGATGGAACGAGCGTAACGTCTTATACATTTCCTCTCGACCCGGCCAACCCCGCTGCAGGGGAACTATTCACTGGTGGCCCGAACTGCCAGTTCTACCTCGACTTTGTTGGTCCGATCTGTTCCCCGGCAACGGTCTTCCCGTCCCAGCGGTTCCTGTTCGGAGAGGACAAGTCCTTTTCGAGCCACGAACTGACAGCGCAATCGACAGCGGACGACGATGTGTGGTGGATCGTGGGAGCCTACTTCTATGATGAAGACCTGTACCAGCAGAGTCATTTCAACAATCTCGCGGAGCCAGCGCTGCAGACGCCTTTTGCTTCGCCTCCGAACCCGATGGGCGATTTCGTGCTCGCCGCTTCTGACCTGAACACGAAATCCTATGCAATCTTCGGTCAGACCGATTACGCCATCACGGACACCATCACGCTGACCGGTGGATTGCGTTATTCAATGGATGAAAAATCCGGACGGGAGTGGATCCGGGTTGTCGGCTACGGTGATGCTGCCGGGCTGACGCTGGGAGGGTCGGGGAATTTGCTTCCGGCTCTGGATTACACGACAGCGACCGTTTCCTTTGCCCCGGCTGAGGGGGCTGTGAGCCCTGTTTCAATCGATCCCGCGACAGGCATTGCGAGCCGACAGTTGGATAACGACTGGAGCGCTGTCTCTGGTACGGCAGGTGTAAAGTGGCAGCCGGATGCAAGTTCAAACTATTACTTCCGATACAGCCGTGGCTACAAGTCCGGCGGCTTCAATGCCGGCGGGATCAGCCAGATTCCACAGACAGATGAAGAACTGCTGGATGCGTTTGAGATTGGTGCCAAAAAGTGGTTCGGAAGTCAGTTCCAGCTCAACGCATCGGTGTATTACTACAACTATGACGGGTTGCAGACACCGCTTACAGTTGAAGAAAACGGCATTAATATTACCCGCTTTTTTAATATCAAGGACTCCACGGCACACGGTGTCGAACTTGAAGCGCTATGGACCCCCACCGATGAGCTCCGCATTATCGCAAGCTATGCCTACAACGATTCTGAAGTGCGTGAGGCGTGCTGCTTCAATGACTCTGCTGACCCGCTTGGTGTACAGCCAGGAGCACAGCCTGCTGGTCCGCTTGATGCCAATGGCAATCAGCCACAGGATATGAAGGGTAATCAGTTGCCAAGAACAATCCCGCACAAGTTCAGCCTGAGCGCGAGCTATGATGTGGTTCTTGGCACAAACGGCAACCTGACCCTGTCGGGAACCTACGCTTACCAGGACAGCACTTACCATAATATTTTCAATCGTGACTACACGCAGAGCCCGTCATTCGATCGGGTTGACCTGATTGCTGTCTGGCGCAGCCCGACGGATGTCTATCGGGTCATCGGTTCGGTCAAGAATGTGTTTGACGAAGAAGGTTATGACAGCGCGTCCGGTAGTCGGGAGCTCATCACATCCAGGGTTGCGCAGTCTTATGGGTTTT
Source organism: uncultured Acidobacteriota bacterium (assembly GCA_937881755.1). Classification (GTDB taxonomy): domain Bacteria; phylum Pseudomonadota; class Alphaproteobacteria; order Caulobacterales; family Hyphomonadaceae; genus Hyphomonas. Next base: position 12,668 of record CALGEF010000020.1, on the reverse strand, counting down.
CGCCGCCGCGTATCTTCGGCGTCGAGTTTCAGGCTCGTTTCTAGCGGCATGACCGGGCCAGGCTTCGGGTTCGCCGGGGCTTGAATCAACCGGTGCGGCATGACGGATTGCCGCACCGGTGCTGTCTTACCCGGTAGTCGGGTTCACTCGAAGAGTCAGACTTATTCACCTTCGGTGAACCAGGAACTCAGCAAGAGTACACAATTCATGCTGTTGATCATGGTGGTGAATGGATGTTGCAAAGTACTATCCAATTGGATAGTCTTGGTTCGGGTGCCGCTGCAAGGCGCACGGACGCATCACTTTAATCTGAGGAAAAGGAGAGCGGACATCTGTCCCCACGCCCGAAAATCACGAGATACAGGCCATGCGGAAGGCAATAACGACCTGTGAATGACATGCCCGTAAACACAGACGGTAGCAAGGCTGTGCAGCCTGTTGCGGGGGATGTGGCGAACCCGCTCACCGGATCGAAGATACTGTTCCGTCGCAGTGAGAGCCGCCGGGGCAAGGTGCCGGTGGCGATCAAGCTGTTCCAGGGCGTAGGCGCATTGCCCGGCCAGCACAAAGAGTGGGCCTTCAACACGCTGCTGCTGCTTTACTACTCACAGATTCTCGATGTACCGGCTACCTACGCTTCAATTGTGCTGGCGATTTCCCTGATTCTGGACGCCATTTCTGATCCGCTGGTGGGTGCTTACTCGGACAACTTCCGCTCCCGTTTCGGGCGTCGACACCCGTTTATGCTGGCCGCCACAATTCCTACCAGCCTGTTCATGTTCGCCTTGTTCAGCCCACCTGGCGGTCTTTCCACCGCTGGGCTGACCGGCTGGATGCTGGTCTTCACCGTGCTGATGCGTCTTTCGTTCACTTTTTTCGCAGTTCCGTGGAATGCGGTTGCAGCGGAACTCTCCGAAGACTACCGGGAAAGAACTACGATCATCACTTATCGAATGGTGGTGGGCTGGCTGGGTGGCGTGCTCTTCATGTTTGCCATGTACACCTGGATATTCCCCTCTACCGCCAACCAATCCAATGGCCTGCTGGATGAGACTCGTTACCCGGTATTCGCCGTCGTTCTGGCGTCGCTGCTGTTTGGCTGGATGGCGCTGACCACGCTCATGACCCGCGACCAGGTGCGTTTTCTGCCGCAACCAACTGATGCGTCGCCGCCACAGAGCGTGGCTGACATGTTTCTGCGTACCTGGCTGGCGCTCAAGAGCCGCAACTTCAGACTGCTGTTTCTGGCAGTACTGATCAGCGCCGCCGTGGGGGGTACCGGACAGGTCTTCGATATCTTCATGAATCTCTATTACTGGGAGTTCAGGACCGAGGATATCCGCTGGTTCACCTTTGCGATTCTGGGCGCGGTGGCCTCATTCCTGACTGCAGGGCTGATTCAGTCCCGCTACGAAAAACAGAACATCATGATCACCTGCCTGATCGTTGTGACCCTGCTTGCAATGATCAAGGTGCTGTTCCGGTTCTGGCATATCTGGCCGGAAAACGGCGACCCGCTGCTACTCTGGCTGTTTGTCGGTCACGCTTCGCTGGCGGCTTATTTCGGCTCCATCGTGCTGATCATGTTCGCCTCGATGGTGGCGGATATTGTTGACGAGCAGGAACTGGAAACAGGCCTCCGTCAGGAAGGCGTGTTTTCCGCAGGCATCACCTTTGCCGGAAAAGCCACCACCAGTCTCGGCCTGATCATCGGCGGCATGCTGCTCGATCTGTTCATCCGTTTTCCGCGCGGTGTCGAACCCGGAGCCGTGCACCCGGATATCCTGTTTCTGCTGGCATTCAGTGATGGTATTGCGGTGCCGTTATTGAATCTCATTCCCTTCATGTTGCTGCTGGGCTATTCGCTGACCAGCACGCGGCTCGACGACATTCAAACCGAATTGCGCAGGCGCGCAGCAGGCAGGAGTTGATTGATGGCGATTCCCGTGATTCTTGATACTGACCTCGGCCTGGACGTGGACGATGTCTGGGCACTGGCCTTTATGCTGTGCTGCCCGGAACTGGATGTGCGGCTCATTGTTTCGAGCACCGGCGATACCCGCTACGGTGCCAGTCTGATCGCAAAATTACTGGAAATCGCCGGACGCCCGGACATTCCAGTGGGTATCGGCGTCGCAGTCAATGCAGACAGACTGCCAAAGACCCATGCGCAATGGCTCGGTGACTATGACATCGAGCAGTACAAGGGACGCTGGCACGAAGACGGCGTGGGTGCCCTTGTCGACACTGTCCTCGAATCCCCACAGCCGGTGAGCATTATTGAAATCGGCCCGACCCGGAACCTGGCCGAAGCGCTCACGCGTGCACCGGAGATCACAGAAAACGCCTCTCTTATCGGCATGCTGGGCAGTCTCCGTCGCGGTTATCACGGCGCACCTGAGCCGGCGCGAGAATACAACGTCTTTGCCGATGCAGCCAGTTGCCAGGCGGTGCTCAGCGCACCCTGGCCGAAAACTATCGTGCCACTGGACAGTTGCGGCACGGTCACGCTGCGGGGCGAGCGTTTTAACAAACTGCAGGAAGCGCCTTCTGCGTTGGTCGACGCCGTACTGGAGAATCATTTCGGTTGGGTAGAGGCCGTGCGCGAGTGGCCGATGATGAAAGACTTCGATCCGCAATTGGGTTCTTCCATGTTGTACGACACCGTGCCGGTTTATCTCGCCTTCGCTGAGGACCTGCTCAAGCTGGAGTCGCAGCCAGTCACCGTCACTGACGACGGCTGGACCCGTATCGATCCGGCTGGCCACAACATGCGCTGCGCCACCGACTGGGTGGATCAGGAGGCTTTTCAAGACTTCCTGCTGACACGCTTTACCCAATATTGAACCTGATGGAGAGATAGAATGGTTATTGATTGCGACTCTCATGTCCTCGAGCCCGCCAACCTCTGGCGAGAGTACCTGGAGCCTGAATACCGCGACCGGGCCATCCGGGTAGAAGCACTCCCGGACGGTGGCGAGCAACTGGTGATTGCGGAGCAGACGGTTCTTCCCGGCGGGCTCGCAGGCCTGGGCGGGGTGGAACACGATCGGGCGAAGCTGTTTACCAGCGGCCTGAAGTATGCGGACGGTTGCCCCGATGCGAGCTTCGACCCTGACGCCCGCCTGGCACTGCTCGATCAGTGGGGCGTTTCTGGCTGCGTGACATTCCCCACGATCGGCATCCTGCCAATTCCGACTGACGACCTGGACCTGATCTCTGCGTATTTCCGTGCCTACAACACCTGGCAGGCGGAGTTTGCGGTTGCGGCTCGCGGACGCGTGGCTCCGATTGCCACCATCAACTGGCGCGATCTTGATGAGGCTATACGGGAACTTGATCGCTGCCTGGCCCTGGGCGCGCGTGGGTTGTTCGTACCGCCGGAGACCATCGATGGTCGGCGTCCTGGTGATACGTATTTCGACCCGATCTGGTCGCGCCTGGCGGAGGCCGGTTTGCCGGGCTGCCTGCATGTGGTTGTACGCTTTTCCGGTGCCGCCATGCCCTATGCCGACTGGACGCAGGTCCCGCCGAGCCTTGGTCCGGTGTTCAGCTTTGGCCTGGGAGCGCCGGGACAGATCATGCCGGCGCTGGCCAGTATGGTCGTGGATGGCCTGTTCGAACGCCATCCCACCTTGAAGGTAGCGAGCGTGGAAGCGGGTTGTGGCTGGGCCGCATACCTGATGGACCGGCTGGACGAAAAGCACGCGGTGCTGGGTGGGCTGACCGCCACGCCTTTGTCGCTGAAGCCCAGTGAATATATCCAGCGCAACTGCTACTTCGTGGCCGAACCGGAAGAACGCACCATTGATGCCATGCTCGACATCGTCGGTGAGCAATCGATCCTCTGGGGTTCCGACTATCCGCACGTCGATTCCACGCTGGAGGCACCGAACCAGATCCGTGCAACGGTAGAGTCACTCAGCGAAACACGTCGCAATGCGGTGCTCGGCGATAACGCCGCCCGCCTGTTCCAGTTCAATCCGGGAGATTCGAATGCATGATCTGATCATAAGTGGTGGCACGCTGGTGGACGGCACAGGTGCGGCTGCCCGCGTTGCTGATGTCGCAATTACCAATGGCCTCATCAGTGCCGTTGGCCCAACCGGGGAACTCGGCGAGGCCAGAGAGACCGTCGATGCCACCGGCAAGCTGGTGACACCCGGCTGGGTAGATGTGCATACACACTATGACGGCCAGGCAACGTGGGATCCGATACTCGCGCCGTCGAGCTGGCACGGCGTAACCACTGTGGTAATGGGCAATTGCGGGGTTGGTTTTGCACCGGTAAAACCCGGCGACGAACAGTTTCTGATCGAACTGATGGAAGGGGTGGAAGACATCCCTGGTGCGGCGCTGACCGAGGGCATCAACTGGCAATGGGAAAGTTTCTCGGAGTACCTGGATGTGCTGGAAACCATGCCGCGTACCGTGGACGTCGGCACCCAGGTTCCGCATGGTGCTGTGCGTGCTTATGTCATGGGCCGTCGCTGTAATACCGATCAACCTACGGATATTGAAATCGAGCAGATGTGCGCCCTGGTGCGCAGCGGGCTCGAAGCCGGTGCACTGGGTTTTTCCACCTCACGCACCTTCCTGCACCGTGACAAGCACGGCGTTCATGTACCCGGCACCTTTGCCGAAAGCAAGGAGATGCTGGCGCTGGGGCTGGCCATGAAAGGACTTGACCACGGGGTGCTGGAAATCGTCTCTGATCATTTCGGTACCGAGGAAGAATGGAACTGGGTCAAACAGGTGGCGCGCGAGACCGGCCTCCCGGTGACGCTGGTACCTACCTCCGCAGCCGCTTATGAGGGCGGCAAAGTCTTCCAAGTTGCCGAAGATGCCAGCAGTGAGGGGCTGGACATTTTTCCGCAGATCGCCGGACGGCCTACCGGGATTCTGCACGGATTGACCTCAAGTTTTCACGCATTCATGAGTCACCCGACCTATGCTGCGGAGCTGGCCGACCTGCCGCTCGAAGAGAAGGTCGCGAAGATGCGCGACCCGGAAGTGCGTGCACAACTGCTGGCAGAAAAACCCAGTTCATCAGACCCAATGGTTGCTGCCATGGGTGCGCTGTTTGCCCAGATCTTCCCGCTTGGGGAGCATCCAAACTACGAACCGTCCCGGGCTGAAAGTGTGACCGGTATCGCTGAACAGCGGGGAATCGATAGCTGGGAAGCGATGTACGACCTGCTGACAGGTGAGGATGGGCGCGAACTGTTTTACCAGCCACTCGGTTTTTACGGCGAATACAACCTGGATGAAACAGGCAAAAACCTGGCTCATCCGCAGGTGCTGTATGGCCTTTCGGATGGCGGTGCCCACTGCGGAGTGATCGCTGATGCCGGCATGCCAACATTTATTCTCACTCACTGGGCCCGTGACAGGGTAGGTGAGCGCCTGCCGCTGGAAGCCCTGGTCAACTCGCTGTCGCGGAAGAATGCGCTGGCGTATGGGCTGAAAGATCGCGGCGCTATCGAGCCGGGTCTGCTGGGCGATGTCAATGTGATCGATTTTGAGGCGCTCAGGCTGTTCCGGCCGGAAGCAATCTATGACCTTCCGGCTGGTGGACGGCGCCTGGTGCAGCGAGTCGAAGGGTATGACTACGTGATCAAGTCCGGGGCAATCACCTTCAAACAGGGCGAACATACCGGCGCCCTGCCTGGCAAGGTGCTGCGCGGTGGTCATTGAAACAACGCATCGCGCTTAATGCGCAGTGCCTGTGGCACTGCGGGAGACGTGATTTTAACAACTTAGGATTTAGAGAGAGGCTTATAGCAATGACGAAAATTGGACTAGCTGTATCACTGTCTGTGTTGTTCAGCGCGCTGGCTGTCAATGTGACAGTCGCTGCCGAGCGGACAGAACTGGAGGAGATTGTAGTGACCGCTCAGAAGCGTGAGCAGACCTATCTGGATGTACCGGTGTCGGTGACCTCCATCTCCAACGAAGTGTTGGAGATGGCAAACGCCAGGGAATTTCAGGATCTGGTCCAGGTGACTCCATCACTGACCTATTCTGAGTCTACCGATATGCGCGGCAGTGGTGTGCTGATTCGCGGAGTGGGGACGACTGCGTTCCAGTCCGGGGTAGAGCCCACCGTCAGTACAGTGGTGGATGGCGTTGTGCTGGGTCGCACTGGTAACTTTCTCTCAGACCTGGTTGACATAGAGCGCGTTGAAGTACTGCGAGGACCCCAGGGCACGCTGTTCGGCAAGAACGCGTCCGCCGGTGTTGTGAACGTCATTACCCGGCGTCCCACCGAGGAGTTCGAAGGCGTGATCCGGGTGTCCGCAACAGATGACGACCAGCAGACAGTTGAAGGTTCTGTTTCAGGTGCGCTGACCGACTCCTTGAGAGGCCGACTTACCGGATTCTGGAAGGACTTTGATGGCTATCTGGATAATCGATTCAACGGTGATCAGTTCAATGGCAGCGAGAGTTGGGGGCTGCGCGGTAAACTGGACATTGATCTCAGCGACAACGTCAACCTGCTGCTCATCGCTGATTACTCGGAGCAGGATCGCAGTTGCTGCCTGGCGACCGTCCGTAATGTCGGTCAGACCCCGGACTTGTTGCCGTTCCTCGCCTACGATCTGCGTGACCTGGAACTGGGTGCTGATAACAACGAAGTGCTTATCAGCACGCCAACCTACTCAAATGCCGAGCAGGGTGGCCTGTCCGCCGAGCTGACCATCGACCTGGACCGGTACACCTTCAGTTCCATCACCGCATGGCGCAAATGGGACCTGGAACACGACGCTGACGTGGACAACATGTCCTTCATCGCGCCCACCTATTCACGCCTGCTGCTGACGGGCAATGGTGGCACCACCAGCACCGAGCAGTTGTCCCAGGAATTCCGCATCACCAGCAACGGATGGGAGCGGGTCAATTTTACTGCCGGGCTGTTCCTCTGGCGCCAGGATCTGGACCGTTACTTCGAGCGGAGTATCGAGATTTGCGGATTTCCCGGATTCACTCCCGGCCTGGCGCCGGAGACTCCGTGCCTGTTTCCGATCAGCCAATACGGCTACTTCAATGCCGAAGTCCGTTCCACCAACGCGGCTGCCTTTGGCCAGGTTGAAGTCGATCTCAGCGATCGATGGCGATTGATCGCCGGGCTGCGCTACACCTATGACGACCTGGAGTTTGACTTTGATCGGCCGACCGCAGCCATCGCATTCCCCAGTGTGGCGCCGTTCACTGGCAGCGGGGGAGACGACGACACCAACCTGTCCGGTAAACTGGCCCTGCAGTGGAATGTGTCCAATAGCGCCATGCTCTTTGGCTCTTATTCCCGTGGCTACAAATCCCAGGGTTTCGACGTTATCTTCGGCATGACGCCTTCCCGCTTTGAGCCTGTTGCACCGGAGCTCTCTGATGCCTTTGAACTGGGCATGAAGTCTGAGATATGGGATGGCCGTGCGCGACTCGGCCTCACCCTGTTTCACACGACGTTCGACGATTTCCAGGGGCAGGCCTTTGATGCAGAGGAAAACGCGTTCGTTCTCACGACAGCAGGCAAGGTCATCACCCGGGGGGTAGAGTTCGATCTGACCGTCAAACCAACCGCAAACCTGTTGCTGAACGGCGGTATTGCCTACACAGATGCCTACTATGATGAGTTTGATAATGGCCCATGCTGGAACGGCCAGACCGCTGCCCAGGGTTGTCAGACACTGCCAGGCGGAGTACGCATTCAGGACCTGGCCGGGAAGGATCTTGCCAACTCGCCGAAGACCAAGCTGACCCTGCAGGCGCGCTACGACATCCCCCTGGACGGACCACTGAACGTGTTCGTGTCCGGCGCTTATCGCTGGCAGGATGAAACAGTGAGTACGCCCACACAGCGTCCTTCACTGGATATCGACAGTTACGGCATCATGGATCTGAATGTTGGGATAGAGGCCGACAGTGGCCGCTGGAGTGCAACGGTCTTCGCCAAGAACCTGTTTGATAAGACCTATACAAACATACTGTTTGAAACGATCTTCGATGGAGTGGATGGAACCTCACAGTTCTTATTCCGTGACTACCAGCGCTACATCGGTGCTCGTTTCGAATATCGTTTTGCCGGGCAGTAGGCGTCATACGGAACCCTTATCCGAGTGAGGAGTAAAACGTTTTGACTGCATTGTTGAAGGGGGCGGCTACGGCTGCCGCTCCTCGCCTGGTGAGGCATTTCAATGCTGGTAATCTTTGGAGCCTGCCTGAGACTTCGGCGGCGCCATCTGATCTGCCTGGCCAATTGAAAGCGCTTGAGGATCTCGGTGTTGAAGCGATTCAACACCTGTTTCCGGCGCAGTTACCGGCGTGCAATCTGGCGATTGTTGGTATGGGCCGTGTCAGTGCGTCAGGGGATGCTGAGCAGTTGGCACGTGACCACAAGGCTGCCGGTTATATTGCCACAACCCTGCATGTTGGCACCGGCTTCGAAAGTGATGCCGAGATAGATACTCTGATCAGCGAAATTCTGGAGGCCAGCAGCCGGCATGACTATGCGCTGTTCGTCGAGACCCATCGTGCCACCATCACGCAGGATATGAAGCGGACGCTCGACATGGTGGAGCGCCACCCCGACGTCCGTTTCAATGCCGACCTGTCTCACTGGTACACGGGACAGGAAATACCTTACGGAGACATTACCGCGAAGTTTGATGCGCTCACGCCGGTGTTTGAACGCGTGCGGTACATGCATGGCCGAATCGGCACACAGTGTTGCGCACAGGTCGCCCTGACGGGTGCTGACGACTCACGTATTTTCGTCGGACATTTTCGTGAGATGTGGAAACGATGCGCGGCCGGATTTCTGAACACGGCGCAGACCGGAGAGATTCTCCCCTTCGCCCCGGAACTTTTGCCGTACTCGATCAAGATTGGTTCAACAGAACATTTCATGTACTTCGCACGTCATCTGGGGACAGATCCAGATGCTCCTGAAGAAAGTGATCGATGGCTGCAAGCGCAACATCTATGGCATATCGCCGAGTCTGCAGCAAAAGCAGCAGGATTGTCCTGCGGTAATGATTGCGCACGCTGAAGACCGTTCACTCAAGACCATTCATTCAAGACCATTTATAAGCAAAGGAAAGACATGAAGGACTGTTCCCCCGAAAAGGGTATGGATGCGACGCAGATCGCTGCCGTCGTCGACGAGATCATGGTGGAGACGACCCTGGAAGAAAAAGTCGCCATGATGTCCGGCAGGGGATTTTTCCGGGCGATGGCCGAAGACGGTATGCGCTTTGGCGGTCGGCCTTACCGTGCGGGCGGCGGATGTGAACGTCTTGGTGTGCCAGCGTTGTACTTCACCGACGGCCCGCGCGGGGTTGTGCGCGGACGCTCGACATGCTTTCCGGTGACGATGGCACGTGGTGCGTCCTGGGACCGTGACCTTGAGCGGCGGATAGGTGAAGTCATGGGCATCGAAACACGCGCACAGGGTTGTACGCTTTCAGGCGCGGTATGCGTCAACCTGCTTCGCCATCCAGGCTGGGGGCGTGCACAGGAAACCTATGGTGAAGACCCTTACCATCTTGGCGAGATGGGAGCGGCGCTGGCGACCGGCATCCAGACGCACAACGTAGTGGCGACCGTGAAGCACTATGCGCTCAATTCGATCGAGAATGCGCGCTTCAAGATTGATGTACGCATCGATGGGCGCGTATTGCGCGAAGTGTACCTGGCGCATTTCAAACGCATCCTTGATGCAGGTTGTGCCAGTGTCATGAGCGCTTACAACAAGATGAATGGCGAATATACCGGCCAGAACCGGACATTGCTGACGGACATTCTGCGCCATGAGTGGGGCTTTGACGGCATCGTTCACTCTGACTGGATTCGCGGCGTTTACCAGCCTTTCGGGGCGTCGGCGGGCCTCGATATCGAAAACCCCGAGCCGGTGCACTTCGGTGAGAAGCTTGTCGCTGCTGTGGAAGGCGGACAAATAGAACCGCCCGTCATTGAGACCGCCTGCCGGCGGATCCTGACAACGATCTATCGGTTTGCCTGCGCTGAGGATCCTCTGCAGGCATACACCGAGGAGATGGTGGCGTCGCCCGGACATATTGCCCTGGCACGGGAGGCCGCAGAAAAATCGGCAGTGCTGCTCAAGAACACTGGCGTGCTACCGCTTCAACGTTCCGCCAGGATTGGTATCTTTGGCCGGCTGGCTGAACTGGAAAACACCGGCGATAACGGATCAAGCCGGGTGCAGCCGCCGCATGTGATTACCGCGCTCCAGGGACTGTCTGCCTATCTGGAGCTACCCGATCTTGCTCTCAGCGGCTCGGAGGACGATCTGAATGCCGCGGCACAACGCGCTGCCGAGGTTGATGCCGCCATCATTGTCGTGGGTACAACCGCCGAGGACGAAGGCGAGTTCATTCCAGGTCGCCTGGGAGACGATGCAACGTCAGTCGAGAGTATGGACGAGGGTACCGGTGCTGTGGGCTCGGGGCGGGATCGCGGTGGTGATCGCGATCGTCTTCGTCTGCCGGAGGACCAGGTCGCCCTGATCAGAGCGGTATCGAAGGTCAATCCAGACACTATCGTTGTGATTGTGTCAGGCTCGGCGATTATCACGCTGGATTGGGCAGATGATGTGGCGGCGATTCTGCAGACTTTCTACTCCGGTATGGAGGGCGGAACTGCGCTTGCCCGGCTATTGTTCGGGGAGGTCTCACCTTCAGGCAAGCTACCCTTTACGGTTGCGCGGGATGAGATGGATTATCCCTTCTTCGACAAGAATGCCGATCAGATCGAATATGATCGTTGGCATGGTTATAGCCTGATGGACAAGGAGGGTCGTACGCCAGAATACGCGTTTGGTCATGGGCTCTCCTACTCGGTGTTCAAGTATCGAGCTTTGAAAGCGCGCCGCGTACCGGGTGGTATCAATGTGTCTGTTTCAGTGTGTAATGAAGGGACTATGAGAGCCGACGAGATTGTCCAGGCGTACATTCGTCCCCCCGGCAAAGCGGTTGAACGCAGCGCACGCCAGCTGTGTGGGTTTGAACGGGTCACAATCGAGCCCGGCGAGACGCGCACGGTACACCTGTTCATTCGCGACGCAGACATCAGCTTCTGGAACGAGACGTCCGGAACCTGGCAACCTGAAACCGGCAGGCACCTAGTCGAAGTAGGCGCTTCCAGCGCAGATAGTGCCTGCAGAACCATTGCGGTGGATCTTTGACCCGTTTTCATACCCCGGCCGCCTGGAATGACAACGGCGTGTTTCAGCCGGACAGATTTACACTTTGCTCCAGTCGGATCGTTACAACATTCGGCATTGGATTGAACTTACAGGAGTCGAACGATGCGATTACATGACCTGAACACTGACTTCGAGTGGCGTACTTCAGCCGGCCCGCTTCAGCGTCTCACGCAGACCCAGGCCAGTCAGTACGATACCGATGGTTACTTCCTGCTTGAAGGCGTGTTTACGGCTGAGGAAATCCAGGCGGTTCGTGAAACCATCGATCCTTTCGAACACGAGTTCGAAGAGATGCTGCGCGAAAAATACAACGGTCAGGTGTTTATTGCCAAGGCCGAAGCCATTACGTTTACAACGTTTCTCGTCAAGCGTTCCGAAACCCTCAAGGCCTTCGCACAACACCCGGTATTCCGGGACGTTACTCAAGATACCGTGGGTCCTGGCGCACGTCTCTATCATGATCAAGCGGTCTACAAGAAGCCGGGCAATCCCGATGAATTCCCCTGGCATCAGGACAATGGATATACCTTCACAGAGCCGCAGCAGTACCTCACCTGCTGGGTTCCTCTGACTGATGCGACGCTGGAAAATGGCTGCCCCTGGGTGGCGCCGGGAATCCACCGGATGGGCACCCTGCATCATGAGTACGGGAGGCTGGGCCTGGAGTGTCTGAAGGATCCCAAAGACACCGTAGCGGTACCAGCCAGAGTCGGAGACATAGTTGTCTTCTCCTCGCTCACGCCTCATCGGACAGGTCCGAATCTGACGGGAGACACCCGCAAGTCCTATATCCTGCAGTACGCTCCGGATGAGGCTACGGTCCATAGGCATGACGGCAGCAAGGTTGCGGCCAATGACCCGGAGCGACAGTTCTACGTGGACCCCCACTACGTAGCGTGAACTGACGCACCAGGGCGCGGTGGGGTAATCAGCCGAGAATTCGCATCCCGGTGACTGGTCATAGCCGCCTTGTTATCGGCTCTGGATTGCCCCGGCCTGTCACACTTTACCTCCACTACATCGTGTCCGGTACAATGCCATGGTTCGGACCCGACGCGATTCAGGCCATGGTCTGTCTGAGAACAGTTCCCTTCGGAAATTGATGCGCGACGTTACCTGATCGGGCCGTTGTGGCCGACGCCGGGCTACGGACATTGGCAAGGCTGATGGGGACCCAGGGACTTGACTGGGAGGGCGAAGCTTTCAGCACGATAGAGGAAGCGGCGGCGGTGCGTGACATCGTTGATACAATGGAAGACCACAGGATGTTTCTCCACGGCCGCGTCAATCCCAACCAGCCCGGCGATCTCGAGCTGATGGATGAACTCGCGAAAACCTGGGGCATCGTTGCCTGGAAGTGTTACACGCAATATGGCCCTGGCGGTAAAGGCTTCTGGCTGGACGATGAGCCCGGCATCGCGATGATCGAGAAGGCGCGTGCGCT
>CALGEF010000019.1 GCA_937881755.1 uncultured Acidobacteriota bacterium | reverse complement strand
AGTACGCAGGAGGGATACTTCCAGGTGATCGCCGATCCCGTCTCCACCTGCGTCCAGGAAATCTTGGAGCGCGCGCCCCGGCAATCGCCGCGCTTGGTCACGAAATTGTAGATGCCGCCCTTGCCGTCTTCATCACCCGGCCACCAGTTCTGCACGGTCGAATACTTGATCTCGGCATCATCCAATGCGACCAGTTCGACCACCGCAGCATGCAGCTGGTTCTCGTCGCGCATCGGCGCGGTGCAGCCTTCAAGGTAGGAGACGTAGGCGCCCTCATCCACGATGATCAGTGTACGCTCGAACTGCCCTGTGCTTTCGGCGTTCATGCGGAAATAGGTCGACAGCTCCATCGGGCAGCGCACGCCCTTCGGGACATAGACGAACGTGCCATCCGAAAAGACGGCCGTGTTCAGCGTTGCAAAGTAATTGTCGGTCGCCGGAACAACCGTGCCGAGATACCTGCGCACCAGCTCCGGATATTCATGCACGGCTTCGGAGATCGACATGAAGATCACGCCGGCCTTCTTCAGCTCCTCGCGGAACGTCGTCGCCACGGACACGGAGTCAAACACCGCGTCCACGGCAATGCGCGGCTTCTCGCGCGCCGTCGCCGCCGTCTCCGCCGCGCCTTCGACGCCCAGCAGCACTTCCGCTTCGCGCAGCGGGATGCCGAGCTTGGCATAGGTATCCAGAATTTCCTTCGGCACCTCGTCGATGGACTTGTACTTCGCCGCGTTCTTCGGCGCGGCGTAGTAATAGAAAGCCTGGTAGTCGATCTTCGGATAATTCACCCGCGCCCAGACCGGCTCTTCCATCGTCAGCCAGCGGCGATAGGCATCGAGACGCCATTCCAGCAGCCATTCCGGCTCACCCTTCTTGGCCGAGATGAAGCGCACCGTGCTTTCCGAAAGCCCCTTGGGTGCAAACTCCATCTCGATGTCGGTGACGAAGCCCGCCGAATAGTTCTCGGACTCGAGCCGCTTCGCCGCCGCAACCGTACCCGCGTCGATGCCGTCCTTCACCTTCACTTCGGTGCAGGTCTCGTCATGCTCATCCATTCCGCCGCAGCAATCCATCACGCGGTTTCCTTCAATACTGTTCTCCGGGCGGCTTCAAGCCAGGCGTCGGTGACGCGCCCGAAATCTTCCGGCCTGGTGTCCCAGCCGAAGCTGGTGCGAATGGCCGATTCCGCAAGGGTGTCATCTGCGCCCATCGCGAGCAGCACAAGCGATCTCTTCACCTTGCCGGACGAGCAGGCCGAACCCGCCGAAACGCAGACGCCCGCAAGATCGAGCGCCATCACCTGTGTCTCCGCGCGGAAACCTGGCCGGGCGAAACTGGAGGTCCCCGCAAGACGGGGCGAGCCCTCACCGATCACGGTGACGCCGCCTTCGGCTTTCAGCCGGGCCTCCATCCCATCGCGGTGGCTGGCCAGAGCCGCATACTTCGGCAGGTCGCGCACCGCCGCCTCGGCCGCGGCGCCAAAGCCCGCGATGCCCGCCACGTTTTCCGTGCCTGAACGCAGGCCCCGCTCCTGCCCGCCGCCATGTTGCAACGCCTTCAGCGGCGCCCCCGCCCGGTGCCACAACGCGCCAACACCCTGCGGCCCGCCGATCTTGTGCGCCGACAGAGCAATGTAATCGGCGCCCAGCAGCGCGGCATTGACCTGAACCTTGCCAAACGCCTGCACCGCGTCACATACGGTCAGACCGCCCGCGCGGCGGACCAGCGCCGAAGCTTCGCTGACGGGCTGCAGGATTCCGGTCTCGTTGTTCGCCAGCATCTGCACCAGGACCGGCGTGCCCTTCACGTCGCGGTCCCAGATCCCAAGCCGCGTTTCCAGGTCCGCGAGATCCACCTGCCCGGAGGCCAGCACATAGGCCGTCTCCACCTGCACGCCGGCATAGGCAGCCGCCTTGCTGGCCGCCTCGTGCTCGATGGCGGACACGATCAGCGTTGCCTTGCCGTCCAGCGCCAGAACGGCCCCCTGGATGGCCAGCGCCAGCGATTCCGTGCCGCCGCTGGTAAACAGGATGTCCGCCGCCCGTGAGCCGATGGCCGCGCCAACCTGGCCACGGGCCTTCTCGACCACAGCGCGCGCCGCCCGCCCCGACTGGTGCACCGAGGAGGGATTGGCCGCGCCCAGCGCCAGCGCCGTCAGTACAGCGTTCCGGGCTTCCGGCCGCATCGGGGCGGTGGCGTTGTAGTCGGCATAGATCATGGCTCCTTATACAGGCTTTTCCGGCCGGGGCCGCACCCTGCAGAAAAATTTGCATTTCGCGGTCGATTTAGCCTATCTCGCCCGCTTCACCTGAAAACAGCCGAGGATCAGATGGCAGAAATCATCATTCCGGGCCCGCAAGGGCGGATCGAAGCGCGTTATACTGAGCCCCCGTATCCGGGCGCGCCGATCGCGCTGATCCTCCATCCGCACCCGAAAGCCGGCGGAACGATGCAGGATCCGGTCACGATCATGCTCTACCAGCTGTTCGAGCGGAACGGTTTCGGCGTCCTGCGGTACAATTCACGCGGCGTTGGCCGCTCGCAAGGCGTTTACGACCAGGGCATCGGCGAGCTCGAAGACGCCGCCTATGTGCTCGACTATGTGGAAAACCTCTCGGAAAGCCCCCGCCTGGTCTGGTGTGCCGGCTATTCCTTCGGGGCCTGGATCACGCTGCAACTGCTGATGCGCCGCCCGGAAATCGATGGTTTCCTCGCTATCTCGCCGCCAGCCAACCACTACGACCTCTCCTTCCTCGCCCCCTGCCCTGCCTCCGGCCTGATTGTGGCCGGCGACGCCGATTCCATCGCGACACCGGAAGATGTCGAGCGGGCCCTGTCGAAGGTCCGCGTCCAGAAAGGCCACAAGGTCGAGCGCGCCAGGATCAAGGGCGCCAACCACTTCTATGTCGACAAGCGCGAAGAACTGCTTGGTGTCTGCGAAGAATATCTGCTGCGCCGCCTCGATGAAGCCGAGAACAGGCTGCGCCTTGAGGCTGAAGAAGGCGCCGAAGCAGATGCGGTCGAGGACGAAGACGACTTCGAAGAATAGGACTGGCCGGCATGGCAGAGATCAGGTTCGCGGATGAACGGGATACGGAAACGATTCTCCGGTTCATCCGCGCCCTCGCGGAATACGAACATCTGTCAGATGCATGCGTTGCCGATGCAGATTCGCTTCGCGCGGGCCTCTTTGGTGTTCGCCCCTATGCTGAAGTGTTGCTGATCGAAGACCGAAAT
>CALGEF010000018.1 GCA_937881755.1 uncultured Acidobacteriota bacterium | reverse complement strand
TCGGTGCTCGAAGTCGGCGACAACGTGAAGATCTCGGACATCAAGCTGCCGGAAGACGCGACCCCCGCCATCACCGACCGTGACTTCACGATCGCCACGATCGCAGGCCGCGGTGGCAAGGCCGAGGAAGAACCCGCAGCGGCAGCTTCGGCAGACGCCGTGCCGGCCGCCAAGGCGAAGGCACCGGCCGCAGGCGCAGCAGCCGCGGCCAAGGGCGCTGCCCCGGCCAAGGCCCCTGCAAAGCCCGCCGGCAAGAAGTGATCCTTCTGGACAATCCGGAGGCCGCCCGTCACAAGCGGGCGGCCTCTTGATTCCGGGGGCGGATGAAGGACGGACAGGCGAGCCATGCTGATCCTTGCCGGACAGGGAAACCCGGGCGCCAAATATGCGAAGAACCGGCACAATACCGGCTTCCTGCTGCTCGACCGGGTTCATGCAGCCCACGGCTTCGGCCCGTGGCGCGCGAAGTTCGATTCCGAGATTTCCGAAGGGGCCATCGACACCGCGAACGGCCGGCTGAAAGTGCTGCTGCTGAAGCCGCTGACTTACTACAACGAGTCCGGACGGGCGCTGTCGAAGGCGTGCGCGTTCTACAAGGTGGGACCGGAAGCGGTCACGCTTATGTATGACGAGATTGATCTGGCGCCGGGGCGCGTACGCGTGAAGCGCGGCGGCGGCGCGGCGGGCAACAATGGCGTGCGTTCAGCCACGGCGCACCTGGGGCCGGACTTCCGGCGCATCCGCGTCGGTGTCGGCCATCCCGGCGACAAGTCACTTGTGATGCCCTACGTGCTGTCCGATTTTCCGAAGGCCGACCTCGAATGGTTCCTCCCGCTCGGCGAGGCGATCTGCAAGGCCCTGCCCTACCTGCTGGCAGATGACGACGAGCGGTTCCAGACCGAGGTCATGCGGCTCGCGCCCGCCCCGAAACTGGACCCGAAACAGGCGGGCCGTCCGGGGACGGAGTAACGCCGCTCAGGCCTTGCGTACAATCACCAGGCTGGACCGCGCAGAGTCGACGACCACCCGGTCGCCGATGTTCAGCGCGCCTTCACCGTCTGCTGCTTCGGCGACCCAGACGGTGTCGCCGATCTTCACCTGGCCTTGCCCGCCATTGAATTCCCGCGTGATCTCGCCGCGCTGACCGACAAGCTGCACCATGCGCTTGTTGAGCGTCGGGTGCTCCGGCGCCGCCTTGCGCATGTTCGGGAATACCGACCGGCTGAGGACGATCAGCGCGATCGACGCAAACATGAACACCAGGATCTGTACGTGCCAGGCGGTGGCCGATTCCGGCGCGACCGAAGCGAAGATTGCCGTCATGCCGGCGGCGATGGACGCCATCAGCAGGTCGAAGGTGCTGGTCACCATTTCGAGGCCGAAAAGGATCAGGGCGAGCACCAGCCAGTGCCACCAGGTGATCTGGGAGAGCAGTTGTTCCATGGAAAATAGCCTTCTTCTGCAGGCGGAGGATCGATCAGGTACGGGTCGGCGGCACGGCGCTGCCGGCGGGCTTTGGCGCGGCGTTCACGGCCTTGGCCGAATCCGTCAGCCCGCGGATGCCTTCAATGGTGCCGAGGATGGACGAGAATTCTGCCGGGATGATGACTGTGCGCTGCTGCGGCGAGGTCGCGAGTTTCTCGAACGCGGCGACATAGGCCTGGCCGAGGAAGTAGTTGATCGCGTTGACGTCGCCCTTGGCAATCGCTTCGGAGACCATGGCGGTCGCTTTCGCTTCGGCTTCGGCTTCGCGCTCGCGGGCTTCGGCGTCGCGGAAGGCGGCTTCCTTGCGGCCTTCGGCTTGCAGGATCTGCGACTGCTTCTGGCCTTCGGCCTTGAGGATCGCCGATTGCTTCTCGCCTTCGGCCGTCAGGATCTCCGCACGCTTCAGGCGCTCGGCCTTCATCTGGCGGGCCATGGCTTCGGTGATGTCGGCCGGCGGGGTGAGGTCCTTGATCTCGATACGGGTGACCTTGACGCCCCAGGGGAGCGTGGCGGCGTCTATCGTGCCGAGCAGGCGCGCGTTGATCTCGTCGCGGTTCGAGAGGACCTGGTCGAGGTCCATCGAGCCGACCACGGTGCGGATGTTGGTCATCGACAGGTTGGTAATGGCGCTGACGAGGTTGTTGACCTCATAGGCGGCCTGCACCGCGTCGATCACCTGGATGAACACGATGGCGTCGCAGGAGACCATGGCGTTGTCGCGCGTGATCACTTCCTGCTGGGGCACGTCCAGCACCGTCTCCATCATGTTCATTTTCCGGCCGACCCGGTCGAACAGCGGATTGATGACGTGGGGGCCCGGCGTCAGCGTGCGCGTGTAGCGGCCGAAGCGCTCGATCGTCCAGTTATAGCCCTGCGGCACGAACTTCAGCGCGCCGAACAGGCCGATGATGACGACGACGAAAATCAGCAGGAATGCTGAAATGACAATATCCACGGGGTTCCCTCTCCACGATGTAACCTGAGATTCAGATGGGGAAGGATTTGCCGATATTCAATAAAACCAGATACAAAATCGGCCTGCCCGTTCCCCAGGCAGGCCGATCATGGTGGTATTCGGTTAAGGTTCGTTAACGGCCCGGCCTAGAGTTGGGCGAGCAGGTAGTCCGCCGCCGAGACCTTGAACTCGCCGCCCTGCTCTACGTTGAGCTCGGCGACGACGCCATCCTTCACCAGCATCGAGTAGCGCTGCGAGCGCTTGCCCATACCAAAACCGGAGGCGTCCAGCTCCAGGCCGATAGATTGCGCGAAGGCGCCGTTGCCGTCGGCCAGCATGCGGATCTTGTCTTCAGCGTGCGAGGACTTGCCCCAGGCGCCCATGACGAACACGTCGTTGACCGAGGTGCAGACGATTTCCTGGACGCCCCTGGCTTCGAACTCGCTGGCCTTGTCGACGAAGCCCGGCAGGTGGCGCGCCGAGCAGGTCGGCGTATAGGCGCCGGGGACGGCAAACAGGGCGACAGTCTTGCCGCCGAATACCTGCGCGGTGGTCACGGGTTTCGGGCCATCCGCAGTCATTTCCATGAAGGTGGCTTCGGGCAGCTTGTCGCCGACTTTGAGGGTCATGGGGCAGTCTCCTTTGTTGCCTGCCGGAGATAAGGCCGCGCGGGCGCAGCCGCAAGGCGTCTCTCGGCGGCAGGCACGGGCGGGCCTGCAAGGGTTTTCACTTGCAATCACGCGCCCGGTGGCCCAGCCTTGAAGCCGGAGGCAGGCATGCAGATCGAGACCGACCTCACCGGCAAGCTCCTGATCGCCCTTCCGGGCATCGGCGACGTGCGCTTCGAGCGCTCGGTCATCCTGCTCTGCGCCCACACGCCCGAGTTCGCGATGGGCATCGTGCTCAATAAACCAGTGGAGGGCGTCGACCTGCAGGACCTGATGGAGCAGATGGGGATCCAGATGGAAATCTCGCTGCGCGGCGTGACGGTGCTCGAAGGCGGCCCGGTGGCGACCGAGCGCGGGTTTGTACTGCATACGGATGATGTAATCTGTGATGGCGCAACCCTGGAGGTTGACGGCGATATCTGCATGACCGCGACGCGGGATATTCTCGGCATGGTCGCCTCCATGGCGGCTCCGCGCCAGTCCGTGTTCGCGCTGGGATATGCCGGCTGGGGCGCAGGGCAGCTGGAAAGCGAGCTGGCGGAGAATGCCTGGCTCGTGTGCGAACCCGATTGCGATCTCGTGTTTGGCGACGCCCATGAGCACAAATGGCGCCATGCCATGACGCGGCTGGGTGTTGATCTCTCGCGGCTGCACTCCGGCGCGGGGAATGCATGAAACAGGACGGTGCCATTACCATCCGCGAAGCCGCCGCGCCGCTGGAGGTTGCCGCGTTCGGCGGGCTGATTTCCGAATATGTCGCCTGGTGCCGCGAGCGCTACCGCAACGATCCCTGGCTGGTCGAAATGGCTTTCGGTCATCAGGGGCTTGACGCGGAACTGCTGAACCTCACCGGACTGTATGCGCCGCCGAATGGCCGTATGCTGATCGCCGAAGATGCGCACGAAATCCTGGGCGGCGTCGCCTGCAGGCGAATCGACAGGAACACCTGCGAGATGAAGCGCCTGTTCGTGCGCAGTACGGCCAACGGACGCGGTCTCGGACGCAAGCTCTGCGAGGCCCTGATGCAGACCGCGGTGCGCGACGGCTTCAGGACCATGCGCCTCGACACGACCCGCGACATGGTGGAGGCGGTGAGCCTCTACCGCTCGTTCGGCTTCAGGGATGTGGCGCCTTTCGCGGACTATCCGGAACGCATGCGGCCAATGATGCTGTTCATGGCGCGGGACCTGGCGGCGGCCTGACAGACCTTGCTGGTGAAGCTGTGTGCAGGTCATCCTTCGACGTCTCAGGACGGGCCGGGTCTGCCTGGCGGCGCTGCTTCAGCCTTTCAGGAACTTCAGTGCCGCTTCCGCATCGATGCCTTTCGAGAAGGCAAAACCCTGCGCATTGTCGAAACCGAGGGCGCGCAGGCGGCTGGCGTCTTCGCGTTTCTCGACGCCTTCGGCGGTGGTCGACATGCCGAGGCGTTGGGCGAGCAGCGTGATGGTCGACAGGATCGTGTCGGTGCGCGCCTCGCCGAGGCGGGCGGTGAGACCGTGGTCGATCTTGAGGCTGTCGAAGGGCAGGTCCGCAAGCCAGGCGAACGAGGAATGTCCGGTGCCGAAATCATCGAGCACAAGGCCGGCGCCGACGGCCTTCAGCGCCATTGCGGCGGCCAGCGAGTTGGCCTCGTCGCGTAGCGCCGCCTGTTCGGTCAGCTCGATGCGGATCGCCCGCTTCGGCAAGGCGTAACTTGTGGTCAGCGCATCAATCAGTGCCGGGATGGTGCTCTTGGTGAGCTCACGCGCGGTGAGGTTCACGTGCACGAAAAGGTCGTCGCGCCTGGCTTCGCGCCGCAGGTCCGACAGGGTCTCCGCAGCGCGGATCAGCATGTTCGAGGCGAGCGCCTGGTCTTCCCAGCGGCTCGGCGGCGTGGTGAGGCCCGGCCCGGTCCAGCGCGCCAGTGCCTCGAAGCCGACGACGCGGCCATCGCGCAGCGAAATGATCGGCTGGTAGACGGGCACGAGGTCCGGGCCGGGCTTCAGGTCTACGGGGTCGAATTCCGGGAAGTCCTCTCCCGTCAGCAGCATGCCGCGGGCCTCGGTCTCGCTGATGAAGGCGCCGACGAGATGGATGTCATGGCCGTTGGACAGGCGCAGCGGGCAGCGGACGGGCCCGTCGCCCGGCGCGAAAACGCGGCCAAGGCGGCCCCGGCTGAGGCCTTCCAGCATCTTTTCCAGTGCGTCGATTGACCAGACGCCGCCGAGTTCGGACAGCGTCGTACCCGACGGCGCCTCGATTTCGAGACGGCCCGGCCCGGAGCGCCAGTGCCAGCTGCCTTGAGCCTGGACGGGTTTTGCAAGTGCCATGGGGTTGATACCTAGCGGTCTGGTCGCGGCCTGACGAGACCGAAAAGGATGTGGTCGCGGCGTGTGCCGGCGATTTCAAGATAGGCGGTTGCCCGCCCCTCTTCAGCAAATCCCGTGCCTTCCAGAACGCGCCGCGAGCGCGCATTTTCAGGCACGATTCCCGCTTCGATACGCCAGAGGCCGAGATCGCGAAACGCCCATGTGCAGGCAGCGGACACCGCTTCGCGCATGAAGCCCTGCCCTTCGAAGCCTTCGCCCTGCCAGTAACCAAGGCTGGCGCTGTCGGCCGGCCAGGGGCGCACCTGCGTGAAGGAGAGGCCGCCGACCAGGGCATTGTCGCTGAGGCGACGGATGAACAGGATATAGGCGCTGCCGGCTTTCCACGCCGAGGTCCAGGCCGAAAGGCGGCGGTTCCAGTCACGCCGCGTAAGGGCGTCCGAAGGCCAGGACGGCTCCCAGGGCTCAATGTAATCGCGGCTGACGCGGCGCAGCTCAGACCAGTCGGCGAAGTCCTGCCGGCGGGCCGGCGTCAGCACGAGGCGGGACGTCGTGATCAGGGTATCGAGCGGCGCGCCCATGCGGCGGGCTCAGCGCGCGAATTCGAGGATGCGCGCGCGCACCGCGCCCAGATCGGATGGCAGGCGTTCGAACACTTCGTCGCGGCCGAGCAAGGCCTCGCAACGCGTGGGCAGCGGGGCATCCTGGCGTGTCGCCTCGCCGACTGTCTCCGGGAATTTCGAGGCAGCGGCGGTGGCCAGCACGACGGTAGAGACGTCCTTCTCCGGCAGGCGGCGGGCGAGCGCCGTGCCAACGGCCGTGTGCGGACAGATCAGCCAGCCGGTTTCCTTCCGGAAACGCTCCATCTCGGTGAGCGTCTCGCCATTGTTGATCGAGGCTGCCGAGAGACCTGAGCAGCTGAGCCTGGCCTGCGCGCCGTCCGGCAGCGGCGCGTCGCCCGATTGTGCGTAGGCGGCATATGTGCGGCGGACCGCGTCAGCGTCGCGTCCCGTGATCTCGTAGAGGAGGCGCTCGAAATTCGACGGCACCGAAATATCCATCGCCGGGCTGGGCGTCGCAACCGCAGCGGTGCGCGTCATACGGCCGGTGTTGAACAGGCGCGCCAGGGCGTCATTCTCGTTGACAGCGCAGACCGCTTCAAAGCCGCCCGTCAGCAGGCCGCAGCGCGCCGCGACATAGCCCGCCAGCGCGTCTCCCATGTTGCCGCTGGGGACGACATAGCGGATGCGCGCGCCGCGCAGCTGGGCCTGGCTGGTGGCGTAGTAGACCGACTGCGCCGCGATGCGCGCCCAGTTGATCGAGTTGACGCCGGAGAGATTCACGGTGCGCGCGAAGGCCCTGTCCGCGAACAGCGATTTGACGATCGCCTGCGCATCGTCGAAGTCGCTGTCGGTGGCGATGTTGAGGATATTGGCGGCGCCGGTCGTCGTCATGAACAGGCGCTGCACCGGCGAGACGCGCTCGTGGGGGTGGAGAATCACGAGGCGCGACTGTTTCGCCCCCGCAAACGCCGCTGCCGCCGCGCCGCCGGTATCTCCGGACGTCGCGCAGACAACCGTCAGCGTCTCGCCGGATCTGGCCAGCAGGTAATCATACAGCCTGGCGATCAGCTGCATCGCGACGTCCTTGAACGCCAGCGTCGGGCCGTGGTGCAGCTCCATCAGCCAGCTGCCTGGCCCCCACTGCGTCAGCGGCGCCGCCGACTGGTGCGCGAAGCTAGCATAGGCATCCCGGCAGATCGTCTGCACGTCGCCTTCCGGCACCGCGTCGCCCGCAAATGCCGAGATGATGCGCGCCGCAACTTCAGCATAGGGCTCGCCGAACCGGGCCGGCTCGATGCGCGGCCATTCCTTCGGAACGTACAGGCCGCCATCCGGCGCAAGTCCCGCAAGACAGGCCTCGGCAAAACCGGTTTCCGGCGCTTCGCCGCGAGTGGAGACATATTTCACGGGCTCTGTGTTCCCCTGAAGCGGAGGCGTCCGCGCTGGTGATGCAGGGCGAGATACACACCGATCAGCCCGATGGCGAGCCCCCACCAGGTGATCGCATAGCCGAAATGGCGCTCCGGCGGCAGGCGTTCGTTCAGCTGGGGCTGGGCGAAGGGGTTCACCACCGGCTCCGGCATCGCGCCGTCGGTGCGCAGCAGGGTCTCCGGCTCGAACACGCGCGGGCCGACCTTTGCGGCAAGATCGGCGGGCAGCGTCCTGGCGAGCTCGGCCGGATCGAAGGCATAAAACAGTCCGGCGGCCGGGTCGTCCTCAGTGGAGAAGGCGTTGCGATGGCCGGGATCGTGCCAGATTCCGCGCGCGGAGAAGAACCGGGGCGTGGTCACTGAGGCTGGGACCGGTGCGTCCATGCCGTAGTGCAGCGTCTGCGCCACGAAGGCAGCGCCGTCGGCCGTCTCGACCAGCACCACATCTCGCCAGGCCGCGCTGCCGCCGGTGAGCGAATAGACCTGCCGCACGGTGCCTGGCAGAAGGGAGCCCGAAACGGTGGTCCATTCCGGCGCCGCGTCCACCAGCGCCATCTTCTCGTGATAGCGGCTCCACTGCCAGTTCCCGAACATGATCAGGATCACGACCGACACGGCCGTGAACAGCGTCAGAACCGGATAGGGCTTGAAGGTCATGGGTCTTGTCCTTCCCTGAAAGTCAAAAGCCCGCCGGACGCTTGTCGCACCGGCGGGCTTTCAATGAGCTGCAGTGGCCTGCGCCGTGTTACTTGCCCGCTTCGAAGACCAGGTAGGGCGTGACATAGACGAAGGCGAAGAGGAAGAGCCACACCACGTCCACGAAATGCCAGTACCAGGCGGCGAATTCGAAGCCGAGGTGCTTCTTCGGGGTGAGGTTGCCGGCGTACATGCGGATCAGGCAGACGATCAGGAAGATCGTACCGATGACAACGTGGGCGCCGTGAAAGCCGGTGGCCATGAAGAAGGCCGAGCCATACAGCGTGCCGTCATAGGAGAAGCCGGCATGGCTGTACTCGAGGACCTGAAGCGCTGTGAAAGCGAGGCCGAGCACGATGGTGATGAACAGGCCGAGTTTCGCGCCTTTCATGTCGCCGTGCTGCAGCGCATGGTGCGCCCAGGTGACCGTGGTGCCCGACAGCAGCAGGACGAGGGTGTTCATCAGCGGCAGGTGGAAGGGGTCAAAGGTTGTGACGCCATCCGGCGGGAACTGCCTGAAGCGCTCCAGACCTTCCTGGAAGATCGGGTTGGCCGCATCCCAGGTGCCGCCGACGCGGGCATCCGAGAAGATCGAGAATTCGAAGAAGCCCCAGAACCAGGCCACGAAGAACATGATTTCCGATACGATGAAGAGGATCATGCCGTAGCGCAGGCCGATCTCGACGACCGGCGTATGGTCACCCGTGCGGCCTTCTTTTACGACGGTGGCCCACCAGCCGAACATCACCCAGAAGACCATGGCAAAACCAATGGCCATCAGCCACCAGGTGCCTTCCGGCATGCCGAACAGGCCCTTCATGAAGGTGACCGCGCCGATCGCCAGCGTCATCACCGCCAGCGAGCCGAGCAGTGGCCAGGGCGAAGGATTTACGAGGTGGTAGTCGTGTTTTACGTCGCCGCCGGACATGCGTGTCAAATCCCCTCTGGAATCCCTGAACTTCGGGGCTGTTTAACGTGCGCCCCGGCCACGTTGCAACCGATTCAGCCGGGTGCTGCCGAATTCGCCGCACCTACCGGCACCGCCTGGACGGCTGCCTGATTATTCGGAGCTGAATACGCCGAACTGTCAAAGAAAGTGTAGCTGAGCGTGATCGTCTCGATCTGCCCGGCCAGGCGGTCTTCGACCATGTCCGGCGAAATGAAGTAGACCACCGGCAGCTTGCGCGTCTCGCCGGGCGCGATGACACGCTCCGAGAAGCAGAAACATTCGAGCTTGTTGAAATACGGCCCCGCATTGTGCGGCGTCACATTGTAGCTGGCGATGACGCGCACTTCCTGCTGTGTCGGGTTGGTGACCTCATAGAAAGCCAGGCCGTGCTGGCCGACCCGGACGGTTTGCGTCGCCTGCAGGGCGCGGAACACCAGCGGCGCATCGGCGACGTTGGCGTCAAAGCGCACCTCGATGGACTGATCCAGGATGCCCGAAGGCGCTTCTGTTGCGATCCGGGTCGTGCCGCCGAAGCCGGTGACCTTGCAGAAGGCTTCGTAAAGCGGAGCAGACGCAAAGGCGAGGCCGAGCATGCCCAGCGTCCCGGCGGCGGCGATCCCTGCGATAGTGCTGTTCGACAGGGCCATTACATACGCTCCGAGACACCGATGCCGGTATTCAGGCGGATGACGGTGGTGATCATGACCAGCACCACAAAAGCGGCCAGCGCGAGGCCGAGCCAGAGGTTGCGGCGCTTGCGGGCCTTCAGGGCCTCGGCGTCGAGTTGCGGTGCGGCGGTATCGGGCGTTTCGGCCATGTCAGGTACCCGTCAGCGGAAAGTGGAGCCCGGCCGCATGCTCGACAAGCACCGCGCCGAAGAGGGCGAAAAGATAGAGGATCGAAAACACGAATGTGTTCCTGGCGAGCTTCATGCCGGCGCCGGTGGAGGTGGCATCGCCGGCATCGGAGCGGACCAGGCGGATGGCATAGGCAAGGAAGGTCGCGCCGAGGCCGAGGGCGGCTGCGCCGTAGATCCAGCCGCCGAGACCGGTGGCCAGCGGCAGCAGCGAGACCGGCACGAGAACGAGCGTGTAGATCAGTATCTGCTGGCGCGTGACCCTGGCGCCATGCGTGACCGGCAGCATCGGCACGGAGACCTTGGCGTATTCCTTGTGCGCCAGAAGCGACAGCGCCCAGAAGTGCGGCGGGGTCCAGAAGAAGATGATGGCGAACAGGATCCAGGCGTCGAGCGGCGTGTTGCCGGTGACGGCGGCCCAGCCGATGACCGGCGGGAAGGCCCCTGCCCCGCCGCCGATGACGATATTCTGCGGCGTCGCCCGCTTCAGCCACATCGTATAGATGACGCCGTAATAGAAAATCGAGAATGCGAGCAGCCCGGCCGCCAGCCAGTTCGAAGCCAGCCACATCAGCATCACCGAGACGCCGGACATGATCAGGCCGAGCGCCAGCGCTTCCTCGCGCGGCACGGCGCCGGACGGGATCGGCCGGGTCGAGGTGCGCGTCATGACGGCGTCGATATCGGAATCGTACCACATGTTGATGGCGCCTGCCGCGCCGGAGCCGAGGGCCACGGCAAGCGTGGCAATGGCGGCCATCGCGGGATGCATCGTGATACCGGTCATGCCGGACGCCGCCACGAGGCCCGCAAAGCCCGTGAACACCACCAGCATCATGATGCGCGGCTTCATCAGGTTCAGGTAGTCCGCCGCGGTGGCGTAGCGCTTTTGCGGGAGGGCGGCATCGGTCATGGCGTATGTGTCTCGGACTTCTGTTGACGAAACGGCCCGCACGCCTTGCGCGTGAGGGCCGCCCCGGAGTTCAGGTATGGTCCGGCCCGGAGCGGCGGGCCGTGATCAGGTCAGTGCCCGCCCTTGGTGTTGACCACCGGCAGTTCATTATACTGGTGGAACGGCGGCGGCGACGGCAGGGTCCACTCGAGCGTGGTGGCGCCTTCGCCCCATGGGTTGCCGCTGGTCGCCTTGCGGCGGCGGATGGCGGCTTCGACGATCGAGATGAAGAAGATGATCGTCGCGACGAGGGTGATGGCGTAGCCGATCGACGAGACATAGTGCCAGGTCGTGAAGCCGTCGTTGTAGTCGATGTAACGACGCGGCATGCCCTGCAGGCCAAGGAAGTGCTGCGGGAAGAACAGGACGTTGGAGCCGATGAACATCAGCCAGAAGTGCAGGCCGGCGAGGACCGAGTTGTACTTCACGCCGTACATCTTCTCGAACCAGTAGTACCAGCCCGCGAACAGGCCGAACACGGCGCCCAGCGACAGCACGTAGTGGAAGTGCGCAACGACATAGTAGGTGTCATGCAGGGCATGGTCGACACCGGCGTTGGCCAGCACGACGCCCGTGACACCGCCGACGGTGAACAGGAAGATAAAGCCGATGGCCCAGAGCATCGGAACCGTGAAGTGGATGGATCCGCCCCACATAGTGGCGATCCAGGAGAAGATCTTGATGCCGGTCGG
>CALGEF010000017.1 GCA_937881755.1 uncultured Acidobacteriota bacterium | reverse complement strand
GCCGCGCAGACAGTCGAACTGCGCGACAGGCACGGCGTCTACATGCCGTCTTCAGGCCGTATCAACATCGCAGGCCTGAACCCGAAGGACATCCCGGCCCTATCGGAAATTCTCGGAGGATATCTTTAGATACTCAGGCCGCGCGGTGCGATCTTCTCTAGCTCCGCAATCATTTCCGGAGGCGCTTCCACTGCCTTTCGGGCATCAAGGTCCAGCGAGATCGCGATCACTTCGCAGGTCGCCCAGGCGCCGCCCGTCTGAGGATCCATGACCCAGTGGATCAGGTTATGCGTCTTGCCCGCCACCTTGCCCAGCGAGGTGTGCACCACGAACTGGTCGCCCTCGCGCGGCATGCGGTGATAGCGGATGCGGTATTCAAGTACCGCCGCGCCCATCCGGCGCCCGCCGGCAGTCTGGCCAACGCGGCTGCGCCAGTCAAAAAGGAGGTTCGGAACCGAGTCCGACACGCGCCCGATGACCCAGGACGGCGACATCCATCCGTGGGCCCCGCAATGCGCGGCGGGAACCGCGCCCAGCCCTATGCGCGGCGCGCCGACGGTCTCGATCCTGGCGAGCGTGATTTCGTCCACCGGAAGGCCCGGCCCATCCGGATCAAACGAGCGCGGCTTCGCCTCGTCCGGCGTCTCGCCCTTCAGGGCTTCAAGATTGGCGAGAACACGCTTCGTCCAGGGGAAGGCTTTGCCTTCGGCTGTGTCGAGATGCGCAATCCTTGTGCGGAAGGCCGCCGACAGCGTGCCATCGGTCTGGCGCAGTTCCTGGTAGACGACCGCGTCGCTGGTCCCGATCTCGAGCGTGCAGCCGCTCATCTTCAGCGGCCGGCCCGGCAGCACTTCGCGAACGAAGCGGATATGCTGATCGACGGGGGCAACCGTAGAGGGCGAGTTAGGCCGGAACGCGTTCGGCATGCCCGCTGCGTGGCAAAGCGCGACCAGGCCTTCCAGTTGTTTCTCGACATAGACGCGCACATTCATGTGCCCCATCTCGTCGCAGTCCCACTGGTTGCAGCTGCCTTGCCAGAGGGGGATCATGGCGGGCAGTTCCGGCAGGTGCCGCGCACTTCGACCACCGCGCGCGCCATGCGGAAGCCAGCGCCCTTGGTTTCGGACTTCAGCGCCTCGCTGGTGGCAGTGGCGTGCAATTCCTCGGCCCCCTTGCAGGTATCGCAGATGAGGAAGACGGCAGAATGGCTATGACGGGTATGGCCGCAGGCGACATAGGCGTTGAGGCTCTCGATCTTGTGCACCAGACCCGCGTCCTGGAGGAAGTCCAGCGCGCGGTAGATAGTCGGCGGCTTGGCCGCGCCTTCGCCGTCGAGGTTTGCCAGGAGGTCATACGCCTTCGCGGGGCCCTGGTTATCCAGCAACAGGCGCAGCACCTTGCGCCGGATCCGCGTCATCCGCTGGCCCTGGCGCACGACGAGCGCTTCGGCCTCGTGCAGGAATGCCTCGGTATCGGCCGGGCTGCAGGGCGTATTCGCGTGCCCGTGGGCATGGATATGGGGTTTGGAACTGGCCATGCCCCTGTTTCGGATGTTTCGCAGGCAATGTGAAGGGGAGAGCGGCTTTCGGGCTCTGGACGGGCCTGGCAAATCACACGAGATTCTCCTTTTAAGCGACTCGGTCCAAAAGGTCCGGCGCGGTGTGGAGGCCTCAGGCAATGCAGTTATCCGAACGGGACGGGCTCGAACTCTGGCGCAAGGCGGTCACCGCCTCAGTGCGCTCGGACGCGCCGGACCTGACGGCGCGCCAGCAAGCCGTGTTGATGTCGGTGGCGCTGATGCCGGGTCCGCACACGGTGCGCGGCCTTGCAGAGCATCTGGGCGTCGCCAAGCCGGCCATCACGCGGGCCCTGGACGCGCTGGAGCGGCTGAACTTCATCCGCCGCCTGCCGGACGACTCGGACCTGCGCTCGATCTTCATAGAACGCACGCCAGACGGCATGACTTACCTGCGCGCCTTCGCCCGCCTTGTTCTTGCCGCCGCTTCCGGCGAAGAGGCTGGTGGAAAGCCTTTGGCCAAGCGTTCCAACGCGGCCTGAGGCGTCTGCCCCGGAGCGCCTGGATCATGCCGGACTTCAATGACGTGCGCCTGAAACGCCCCGAAGGCGTCGGGATCTGTTATCAGGTCACTGCAGGGGTCGCCGCCATCCGCGAGACCCCGTCGCCCGATGGCCGTCTCAGCACCCAGGCGCTGCATGGCGAAATTGTCGACGTGTTCCACGAAGAAGGCGAGTTCGGCCTCTGCCAGCTGCGCCGGGACCGGTATGCCGGCTGGGTCAACATGGACGCGCTGTCTGCGCCCGCCTTGCCGGTCACCTACAAGGTCAGCGCGCTGCGTACCTATTGTTTTTCGGAGCCGGACCTCAAATCCGCGCCGCGCTTCATGCTGTGCCTCGGCGCGCGGATTGCGGCGACCGGGCGCACCGACGGGCTGTGGGTAGAGTGCGAACGGGCGGGCTGGGTGCACACGCGCCACCTCGCCGCACTGCAGGCGTTCGAGACCGATCCGGCCGGTGTCGCCGAGCGCTATCTTGAGACCCCTTATCTCTGGGGCGGGCGCGAGAGCCTCGGGCTCGACTGCTCCGGCCTGATCCAGCAAGCCTTCGAAGCCTGCGGGGTGATGCTGCCGCGCGATTCTGACATGCAGGCCGCCTGGGCCGGTGAGCCGGTGGCGGACTGGAAGGGGCCGGGCTCCCTGCAGCGCGGCGACCTCGTATTCTGGGAAGGCCATGCCGGTCTCCTGACCGCGCCGGACACGCTGCTGCATGCGAACGCCTTCCATCTCTGCGCCGCGCGCGAGCCCCTGGCGGTGGCGATTGACCGCCTGCGGAGTGTCGTGGGGGAGGTGACCGGCGTGCGCCGCGTAACGCTCCTGCCGGGCGAGGCGCCGGATTGGCTGAAGGCGGTCTGATGCCGGCGATTGCTTCCGGCGCGCCGAGCCTGATCGAAGTGACGGACGCGCGAAGCGGCCTGTTTGAGGCCGCGATGGCGATCTACGAGGCCGAGATCCCGAGGGGCGAACAGAAGACGCGCGCGCAGATCCTGGTAAGCCTTGCGCATCCGGATGTTCGCTTCTGGGCGTATGCGCGCAGAGGCGATGTCATCGGCCTGTCGATCCTTTACGCGCCGCGCCGCCAAAGGGTGATGTTGCTCGAATATCTGGCTGTCGCGGCGAATGCTCAGGGCGGCGGGACCGGGTCGGCCCTGTTCACCGCGTCCTTGGCGGCCAGTGGCATGGATCCGGGGACCTTGTTGCTGATCGAAGTGGACTCTGAAGCGGACACGGTTGACGCCGGCGAACGCGCCGTACGGCTGAAGCGCAAGCAGTTCTATCGCCGCCTCGGTTGCCTCGAAGTCGCGGGCTTTGACTATATCCTTCCGCTGGAAAACTAAGGGCCCGCGCCGAAGATGAACCTGCTGGTACTGGGGAGCGAAGAAGACGATCTCGAGACTGCGCGCCTGAAGCAGGCGGTCAGCGGCATCTACCAGCATGTTTATGCCTGTGCGCCGGACGATCCGCGCCTTGCGGCAATGTTCGAAAGGCTGGGCGAGCGGCTGACGCTGACATGAGCCCCCAAAAGAAAACCCCCGGCATGGGCCGGGGGTTTTCCGTATTTGGATCAATTGAGGATCAGGTCGGTGCGACTTCTTCGGCGGGCGTCTCTGCCGGCGCGGCCTCGCCTTCTGCTGGCGGGCTGGCTGCATCGGCCGGAACCGCTTCGCCTTCAGCCGGAGCCGCAGGGGCCATCGGCGCCGGAAACGGCGGAGCGCCTTCGGTATTGGCGGCCAGATAAGCGATCACGTTGACGCGGTCTGCGTCCTTCCTGATGCCGGCGAACGACATCGACGTACCTCTCACGTAGCCTGCGGGACTCTTCAGCCACGCGTCCATGTTCTCATAAGACCATGCACCTTCGGCATTCGAGAGGGCGCCGGAATAGTTGAAGCCGGCAATGCGGGCCTTGTCGGCGCCGATGGTGTTGTGAAGGTTCGGGCCGGTGCCGTTGGCGCCGCCAGGGGTGATCGTGTGGCAGGCCGCGCACTGACCGGAGAAGGTGCGCTCGCCGCGGGTGAGGTCAGCCGTCAGCAGGGCCGCGCCGAGGTCGAACACGGCTTCGACAGCGGCGCCAGCGGAGGCAGCTTCTGCGATCTCGATACAATAGTGGAATTGCGAGCACATCTTTTCGCTCAGGGTCGCAGGCTCCTCCTTGTCGCCGTAATGGCCGCCGCTGCCGCCAAACACGAGGCTTGGCAGCGTGGCCAGGCCCATCATGAAAAGGGCTGTGGCGAGCAATGCGCCCATGATCTTGTTGAGACCGAGTTCTCCCATCGGGGCATTCCTTCGAATCTATTCGGTTACTTGTGTCTTGGCGGGCGGGTTTTGGCACGCTAACCGGGTGCATACAATATAATGGGTGCCTCGCAGGGGCGCTTCCCCCCGTCGTCGCGGCGATCAGACGCACGTCGAAACGGGGGTGCAGGGCAGGGATTTGCGCAATGAGCCAGAAAATTGCCTATCAGGGCGAACCGGGTGCAAACTCGCATATCGCCTGCAGCGAGGCTTTTCCGGCTCATGAGTCCATGGCCTGCCGCACCTTCGAGGATTGTTTCATCGCGGTGGAAAAGGGCGAGGCGGAACTTGCCATGATCCCGGTGGAGAACACGATCGCGGGCCGCGTCGGCGACATCCACTACCTGCTGCCCTCCACGCAGCTGCACATCACGGGCGAGTATTACCTGCCGATCCGGTTCCAGCTGATGGCCCTGAAGGGCACCAAGCTCGGCGATGTGAGGAAGGCCCGCTCGCATATCATGGGCCTTGGCCAGTGCCGCAACTTCCTGCGCAAGCATGGCATCGAGGCAGTCACTGCCGCCGACACCGCGGGAGCGGCCCGCGAAGTGGCGGAGTTCGCAGATCCTGCAGTTGCCGCGATTGCGCCGCGTCTCGCAGCAAAGGTCTACGGCCTTGAAATCCTCGCCGAGGACATTGAGGACGCGGCGCATAACACCACGCGTTTCGTGATCATGTCGCGTGACCCAGCGGAAATCGACGCCGGCGACGGCCCGGCGAAGACGGCTTTCCTGTTTGAGGTGCGCAACATTCCGGCGGCGCTCTATAAGGGCCTCGGCGGTTTTGCGACCAACGGCGTCAACATGACGAAGCTCGAAAGCTATCTCACCGGCGGCTCGTTCGAAGCGTCGCAGTTCTATGCGGAGATCGAAGGCCATCCCGACGAGCGCCCGGTGCAGCTCGCGCTGGAGGAACTCGGCTTCTTCTCGCAGTCGCTCAAGATCCTCGGTGTGTTCCCCAAGACAGTGAACGCCAGGCTTTAGATTTTTTCGCATGGTTGTCGAAACGGGCGCTCCCTGCAGCTCATGATGCCAGGCAGGAATGAACCTGCCTGTAACTCGCAGGAGCCCCTCCGATACCCTCAAGCCGATCTTCACCGAACCGACCTAAGTCTTCGCCAGGCGCGAGGACCCTGCCGAAGCGCCCGCCTATTGGGGGGGGGCCTCGACGTCCTGCAGCCGCCGCACACCGCGACGACCGTTCGTGTCCGCAACTGCAAACGCGAGGTGCGGGACGCTTCCTATGCCGATGTAAAGCAACAGCTGGGCGGCTATGTCGTCATCAAGGTCGCTGGCCTTGATGCGGCGCTCGAACGGGCGGCGAAGTCGCCCTCGGCTGAGTATGGCTCGGTGGAAGTGCACCCCGTGCTGCCACCGCCGACGCGCTGAATGAGCAAGCAAGCCCCCCCGAACTGCCCGAAGCTGTTTCGCGCAGCAGCTACGGGGGGGGCTCCCGTTTCTCATCGTGCCCACGACGCGCGACATTTCCGCCGCCGAGGATGCTCTGGCCGAGGCATTTGCCGATGCACTGCGCCTCTGGCCGGAGCGTGGGTGCCGGACAATCCCGAAGCCTGGCTGCTGACCGCCGCGCCCGCG
>CALGEF010000016.1 GCA_937881755.1 uncultured Acidobacteriota bacterium | reverse complement strand
AAAGATCCTCGAACGCGCCGAAGCCAATGGCGTTGAGCAGCTCAGCCTGATTGATGGCGCCGCCGTGCGCCGGATCGAACGGGCCCTCAGCGCAGATGTAAGCGGCGCGATCGTCTCGCCGGTGTCCGGCATCTTTGACAGCCACGCCTATTTCCTTGCCCTGCAGGGCGAGCTTGAGGATGCCGGCGGCTCCATCGCTTTCGGCACTCCGCTTATCTCCGGAGCGGTCGAGACCGGGCATATCCGCCTTGAGACCGGGGGCGCCTCGCCCGCCACCATCCGAGCGCGCACCGTTGTCAATGCCGGTGGCCACCATGCGATCCGCATCGCCGCCGCCATCGACGGCCCGCACACCCCCGGCCTGCCCCAGCCGCACTACGTGAAAGGCAGCTATTTCACCATCCAGGGCCACACGCCCTTCAGCCGCCTGATTTACCCGATGCCGACCAGCTCCAGCCTCGGCCTGCACCTGACCATCGACATGGCCGGGCGCGGCAAGCTCGGCCCGGACGCCGAATGGCTCCCGCAGGACGCCTGTCCTCCGTTCGACTACCAGGTCAACCCTGCCCGGGCGAAGATTTTCCATGCCGAAGTCACCCGTTTCTGGCCGGGCCTCACCCTCGAGCGCCTAAGCCCCGACTATGCCGGCGTGCGGCCGAAACTGGTGGCCCGGGGCGCCCCTTCGGGCGATTTCCGGATCGAAGGGGAGCAAACCCATGGCAGCGCGGGCCTGATCAGCCTCCTGGGCATTGAAAGCCCGGGGCTGACCTCCTCTCTCTCGATTGCCGAGCACGTGGCGGAACTGGCGGGTCAGAGCAAAGGATAGGGCGCTTGCACGGCCCAGCCCCAATGTGTATCAGGCGCGTTCGCTGAAGCGGCGAACGGTTCGGTAGCTCAGCTGGTTAGAGCGCGCGACTCATAATCGCGAGGTCGAGAGTTCAAGTCTCTCCCGAACCACCACTCACTGCATTGATTTTCTTGATCTTTTAGCCGCTCTATCAAGAACTCGGAGATCGAACTAACACGCAACTGACACGCAACGCGCTGCAGGAAGTCGTCGATTGCTGCGGTCGATTTGAAAAGATACGTCGGATCGAACGGTGCGTAGATCTCGGTCGTGCTGACATCGGGGCTCCTGTGGCCGAGCTGCGCGGCGACTTCCCAGGCCGGAACGCTGCTCTTGCGCAGCCAGCGCGCCATCGTGTGCCGGATGCCATAGGGCTGAACCTGATCGTCCATTTCCAGCTTCGCCCGAA
>CALGEF010000015.1 GCA_937881755.1 uncultured Acidobacteriota bacterium | reverse complement strand
AGGCAACCTTTGCGCTGCAGCTTCCGGCAGGGCACGCGTTGATCTTGCCGGACTTTCTGACGCTCGACCCGCTGGCGCTGCTGATCGCCGCAGCTGCAGCCACCGCGCTGATCCGGTTCAAGGCCAACATTCTGCTCGTCGTCATTGCCTGCGCGCTTGCGGGCCTCGCCCGGCTGGCCCTGCCCGGTGCCGCTTGACGGCGCGGGGCGAGTCACTATTTCCCATGCTGGACTTGGAACCGGGCCCCTCTGGTATCTGCGGCGGCAGATGTGATGTCGGATCTCTTACGGATATTGCGCTAACGCGGCGCGCCTTTCCGGACCCCTGATTTCCCATGCCTGTATTTCTGACCGTCACGTACGCCGGCCAACCCGTCTGGTTGTGGATCGCGTTCCTTTCCTTCATCGCCCTGCTGCTCTGGGTGGACCTCGGCCTCCTCAACAAGAAGGACGAAGTTGTCTCGCCCAAAAAGAGCGCCATCATGTGGGCGTGCTTCTCGTCGCTCGCCGTCGCTTTCGGCTTCTACATTTATTTCGGCTATCAACCCGATGCCGCCTACTACAACGAGCCGGACAATCTGAACGCCCAGGCGACGATCCAGTTTGCCACCGGCTACCTCCTGGAAACGGCTCTCGCCTTCGACAACATCTTTGTCATCGGCATGGTGTTCACCTTCTTCGCCGTGCCGCGCGAGTATCAGCACCGGGTCCTGTTCTGGGGCATCATCGGCGCGATCGTGTTCCGGGCGATCTTTATTTCGCTGGGCGCCGCGATCGTCAACGAGTTCACCTGGGTGCTCTACATCTTCGCCGCTTTCCTGCTCTACACGGGCGGCAAGATGCTGCTGTCGGGCAGCGGCGACGACGACCACATGGACCTCAACGACAATCCGGTCCTGAAATTCCTGAAGAAGCGGATGCGGGTGACCGACACGATCGAGAACCACAATTTCGTCGTGCGCAAACCTCATCCCGTGACCGGCAAGATGGTGCTCTGGGGCACGCCGCTGCTGCTGTGCGTGATCATGGTCGAAGCGGTGGACATCATCTTTGCCGTCGACTCGGTACCGGCGATCTTCGCGGTCACGCGCGATCCGTTCATCGTCTACACCTCGAACATCTTCGCCATCCTCGGCCTGCGTTCGATGTATTTTCATGCTGGCGGCTGCGATCGAGCGGTTCAAGTATCTGAAGTACGGCCTGTCGCTGGTGCTGGTGCTGA
Source organism: uncultured Acidobacteriota bacterium (assembly GCA_937881755.1). GTDB lineage: Bacteria > Pseudomonadota > Alphaproteobacteria > Caulobacterales > Hyphomonadaceae > Hyphomonas. The sequence goes on along the minus strand of CALGEF010000015.1, from coordinate 12,761 downwards.
TCGGCCTGAAGATCTTCTGGAACTTCCTGCTCTACAAGGAACTGCATCTGGTGGCGTATCTCGAGCCGCAATGGTCGCTGATGCTGACCATCGCCTTCCTCGGCGGCGCGATCCTCTACTCGTTGTGGAAGACCGGCGGGAACAGAGAGGCGCCGCTGGGCTGAAGAAGCCCCTCACCTCGCACGACCTTTGGTCGTGGGCCCCTCCTCTCCGGTTGACACGGGAGAGGGGTATTCACCCCGCCTTACCGGACGCCACTTTTCAGCCCTTCGCCTTCGCTGCCGCGGCTTCCCGCATCGGGGCGCCGTCGCGGCGGGGTATGATCTTGAAGATGCCAGTGCCGCGCATGATCGTCTTGTCGCCGGTCCAGATGCGGCCTTCGACTGTAATGATGTCATGCTGCTGGCCGACGACGATGCCGTCGCCCTCGACGAAACTGCCGAGCGGGGCGCCGGCAAGGAAGTCGCAGACAAGACGGACGGTTACCCACCAGGTGTCCTCGTCATTCTCGACCGCGCCGCCCCAGGCCATGTCGGCGAAGGTCATCAGCATGCCGCCATGCGCATTGAGCATGCCATTGGTGTGATACTCCTCGACCCGGAAGGCGCGGGTCAGATGGCCGTTCTCGCGCTTTTCGAAGAGGGGTCCGATCTGGCGGCCGAAGCCCCGGTGCCAGGCAAGCTGGCTGTAGCCGGGCGGCAGTTCAGTGGTCTGGTAGCGGTTGAAATCGTCGGTCATGGCAGGCGGGATAAACCCGGTTACGAGGCAGCTGCAAGGGATGCCTTGAATTTGCCATCAGAGACCGGAAAGCATTGTCGCCATGCTTCGCACACTGTTCGCTGCCGCCCTTGCTGCCAGCCTACTGGCTCCTCCCGCCCTGGCGAAAGGGCGGGCCCGAGACAACGCCGTCGTCTCGGCCTCGGTGATGAGCGCGCGCGAGCCGCTGGATGCCTGCGGCGGGCGCAACCTGCTGGACGCCGTGGTGCCGGACGGGCCGTTCCTCGAGGCCTGCAAGTTCCATGATGCCTGCTACCGCTCCGGCCAGCTTGACCAGGGCGTGTGCGACGCCGACTTTCTCAGCGACATGCGCGAGGCTTGTGATGCCAACTGGCCGAAGGCGAGCGCCTCCGGCAAGCATGCCGCCTGCGAAGTGGCGGCGTATACCTATTACCGCGCGGTCAATTCCCGGTTCGGCTCGATGCTGTATCCGCGAGGCGTGACCGAGGGCCAGTTCGGCAAGGTGAGCCAGACGGTCAGCGAAGGGATGAACGGCACACGTCATCTCGAAGCCTGCGCCGAGGCGCGCAATGCCTCGAACCGGAAGCTGCGCTTTCTCCTGACGCTGCATGATGCCAGGGGCGAATGGGTCGCGACGGCGCCGGGCGTCTCATCGCTGTCGCTGCAGCCGGGCGAAACGAAAACGCTGTGCACGGGCACGTCGGTCTCGTGGTTCCGCAACGCGGCGAACATCGGCGACGCCTATGCCCTGACGCTGAAGGTGGATGATCCGTCGACGATCAATCCGTTCTGGGACCTGCTGGATGTTGATCGCCTCGACTGCGAGGCGGCCAGCGGGAAATGCGTGCGGGTTGCAAAGGCGAGCTAGAGTTCCACCCTGTCGAACTCGGCTTTCGGTGTGGCGCAGAGCGGGCAGATCCAGGTCCTCGGAATGCCGCCGCAGCGGGTGCCGTGCGCGAGACCTTCGCCCGCATCGCCTTCGGCCTCGTCATACAGGTAGCCGCAGGTGCGGCATTGCCAGGTCTTGTATGGCGCGCTCATGGGCGCTTGCCCTTTCCGGTCTTGAGCTTCAGGTGATCGCGCAGGGCGCCGACGAGGGCATCGCGAACCGGCGCGGGATCGAAGGCGGGATCGATCAGGCACTGCATCCGCAGCCCGAGCAGGCTGCAGCCTGCCATCCGCGCTTCAGCGTCGGCATCGATTTCGGGGCGGATATGGCCGCTCTTCTGGCCCCGCTCGATAAAGGCGCGGATCAGAACACGCTCCAGTTCATGCGACCCGGAAAAGGCGCCCCGTGTCTCCAGCCGGTCGGCCACTGCGGCGGCGAGCAGCATGAACTAGGCGGCGCTTTCGGACTGGGCCGGCGTCGCGTCACAGCGCAGCTGGACGAAGGCGCAAAGAGCGGTGATGTCGGTCATCGCGTTGAGCAGCCAGGCGGGGGCGGGTGGACGTCTCTTGTGGCAGTCGCAGGAAGGTCAGCACGGCGATGTCAAACGCTTGGGTTTCCTGCTCGAAGACTTCATCGGCGCGCTGGGCGAAGCCGAGCAGGCCCGGCGCAATGATGCCGAGGACGGCGATCGGGCCGAACTCGCGCGGGGATGTGAGCGAGCGCGAGAGCGAGGCCGGGCGCCTCACGCAAGCCCGGCTGCTTTGAGCGCGGCCGCCTGACGCGCGGCGACGGTGTCGACGGAGAAGTCTTCGAGGCTTTCTTCGAAGAGCTTGTGGAAGTTGAGTTCCGCGCCGAGGCGAAGATAGGCGGCGCCGAGGCCGATGGCGGCGCGGTCCATGAAGACGAATTCGCGCGGGATCTTCACGGGCCCCTTCTCTTTCAGCAGCTGGCGGACGCGGAAGGCTTCCTTGCGGCCATATTCGCCAGGCTTGATGCCGTCGGCGACGGAGCGGACGCGGTCGTCGATGATCGGGCCATAGATGAAGCGGGCCCAGACGTTGAGGACTTCGACGAGTTCGCGCGACAGGTTCTCGAAACCCCAGGTTTCGTAGGCGGCGTAGGCCGCGTCGAAATCATCGGTCAGCATGGCGCGGTAGAGATCGACGACGCCGCCGACAAACTTCGGCGGGAAGATTCGCACGCAGCCGAAGTCGAGCAGGTTGATACCGGTGCCGCCGCCGGTGACCTGATAGTTGCCGAGGTGCGGGTCGCCGTGGATGACGGCGTAGGAGTTCATCGGCCCCCACCAGGTCCAGAACAACATTTCGGCGATATGGTTGCGCGTCTCCTGCGGGGCGGATTCGAAGCTCGAGAGCTTGTCGCCGGAGAGCCAGGTCATGGTGAGGAGGCGTTCGGCGGACAGATCCGGTATCAGCTGCGGCACGGTGACGAAGGACTTGTCCGCAAGCATGGCGCCGTAGAGAGCCATGTGTCTGGCCTCGCGGGCATAGTCGAGTTCCTCGCGCAGGCGGTCGGTGATCTCCTCGACCATGGCGTCGGCATCGATCGAGCCATCCATGCGCTTGAACACGCCGAGCAGTGAGCGCAGCTGGCCGACATCGGATTCGACCGCGCTCGACATGTCCGGGTATTGCAGCTTGCAGGCGACCTCGCGGCCATCGTGCAGCGCGGCGCGGTGGACCTGGCCGAGCGAGGCGGCGTGGGCGGCCTCATGCGCGAAGCTCGCGAATTTCGACTCCCAGCCGGGGCCGAGTTCGGCGCGCATGCGGCGCTTGACGAAGGGCCAGCCCATTGCGGGGGCCTCGGCCTGCAGCTGGCTGAGTTCGGCGGCGTACTCCGGCGGCAGGAAATCCGGGATCGTCGAAACGAGCTGCGCGATCTTCATCAGCGGGCCCTTGGACTTGCCGAGTGCAGCGGCGAGCGCTTTCGCCGTGCGCTGGGTGCCCTCGTCGCCGCCGAACAAGGATTGCGCCGCGAAGGCGATGCCCGCGCCGGAGAGGTTGGCGCCGACCCTGGCGGTCCGCGCGAGGCGGCCCGAGAGGCGGTTGCGTTCGGGATCGCCCGTCCGGGAGGGTTTTTCGGTCATGCAGCGGATATAGGCGCTTTGCGGCGCAATGGCAGCGCCATATGCGCCTCAGCCGGCCTTCTTCTGCTGATGCTCCATGTTCGAGCGCAGGATCTGGTTGATCCGCGTCTGGTAGCCCCTGCCCGCATCCTTGAAGAATTCCAGCACGTCGCTGTCGAGGCGGATCGAGACAGCGGTCTTCACGATAGGCTCGACGATCTCGATGTCGGCCTCGGACCAGTTGATCTCGGGGAAGCTGGGATCCCCCGCGCTCTGGGCACGGATTTCCTCACCCGTCATGGCGGCGAGTTTTTTGAAGTCCGTCTCGCCCGAAGGCAGCGGCTTAAGTGGGTTGAGACAGAGCTTTACGGTAGGCGGTTTGGTCATCTTTTGTGGCAACTCTGGCTGGGATAATGTGAGGTTGAGTTCTACCCTGCAATGGACGTTGAAAACGACACCTTCGGCTTCAACGAGAGCCGTAAATTCGCTGTTATCAAGTACCGCAGTGCGCACGTCTGGCCGGGCGGAACCGGAGCGAATATCCTGCAACCTGACTGCGTATCTCTCGCTGTTTCGTTAGTTGTCCTCTTCAGACCAGTTGATGTCCGCATGCAGCAGCTCTGATGGATATGGCTTTGGCATGTCAGCAACTCTCTGGGCGATATGAGTAAGTGAGAGCCAGGGTCGCTTTACAGTCTCCTTTGGGTGCTTCAGGTCCGCTGCGATGCTCAACATGTATATACAATTGTGTTGACTGTTAACGGCTGTGGCGGGCCAGGGAGGGGCCGCGTGACTCTGCTGGCAGCTTGGCGTATAGCGCGGCGAGTTTGCTACCCTTACCGAGGTCCGACCTGCCCCATCGCCGCTGTTCGCATTCGGCGGACCCACCGCGTTACCGCAGCCCCTCCCAGAAAGCTCCCATGTCCTACAAGACCCTGATCACAGAGATCGATACCGAAGACGGCTTTGCCGTGATCCAAATGAACCGGCCGGAGAGCCTGAACGCGCTCTGCGAGGAGATGATGTCGGAGCTTTCGGCGGCGTTTGACCGGTTCGAGGCGGACGACGCGGTCCACTGCATCATCCTGACCGGCTCCAAGAAGGCGTTTTCCGGCGGGGCGGATGTCAAGGAAATCCAGGCCAAGACCTTCCCGCAATCCTATTATGAGGACTTCATCACAAGGAACTGGGAACGCGCGGCGCGCACCCGCAAGCCGCTGATCGCGGCGGTGGGCGGCTATGCGATCGGCGGCGGCTGCGAGCTGGCGATGATGTGCGACATGATCCTGGCGGCCGACAATGCACGGTTCGGGCAGCCGGAAATCCGCCTTGGCGTGATGCCGGGCGCCGGCGGCACGCAGCGGATGGCCCGGGCCATAGGCAAGTCAAAAGCGATGGAGCTCTGCCTGACGGGCCGCATGATGGAGGCTGTGGAGGCCGAGCGCTGCGGGCTGATCAGCCGGATTGTGCCCGCCGATGACCTGATGGACGAGGCCCGGGACCTCGCGCGCACTATCGCGCTGATGCCGCGGGCGGCCGCGATGATGACCAAGGAGGCCATCAATGCGGCCTTTGAGACCCCTCTGGCACAGGGCATCCAGTTCGAACGGCGCCTGTTCCACTCGCTTTTTGCCACCGATGACCAGAAAGAAGGCATGAAAGCCTACGTCGAAAAGCGCACGGCCCACTTCAGGGACCGTTGAAAGGCCTGCCGGAATGCTGCTTTTCCGGTCTGAGTCTGGTTGACGCGCACCCGGCCTTTATGTATCCCCCCTCCTTCGGCCTGACGGAGGACTTTCCCGGGGCTCCAGGAGTTTACTATGGCGAATACGAAATCTGCCAAGAAGATGGTGCGCAAGATTGAAGCGCGCACCGAGGTCAACAAAGCCCGCCGCTCCCGCGTGCGCACCTATGTCCGCAAGGTCGAAGAAGCGATTGCTTCGGGCGACAAATCGGCTGCTGCTGAAGCGCTGAAGGCTGCCCAGCCTGAGATCATGCGTTCCGTGACCAAGGGCATCACCCACAAGAACACGGCCTCCCGCAAGGTTTCGCGACTGTCGGCCCGCGTCAAGTCGATGGCCTGAAGCTTATAAGACCGGGCGCTTACGGCGACCTGAAATCGAAGCCCGCCGGATGATCCTGGCGGGCTTTGCTTTTATCCCTCGCCTCTCGCAGAGAACAGAATTGCCGCACGCAACCTTTGCGGATGCGCGCCCGCAACCTTTGAAGACCATGTTGCACCCGTGCAAACACGTTCCTGAAATATGGGTTTTCCACAGCCTGTTATGGATGTTCCCAGTTGACAGGAATTTGGAGAACAAACGTCAGCAACCGCTCACTAAAAAATAGTTTTCGCCTGCAACCGCATGAATTTCCTGTGCATTTTTGGCACGCCCCACAAGTCAAGAAGATATCTGAGACATTCGCAAAAAAGTGGGGCTTGTGTTGAAATTCTGTGGCGATTAGTTTGTGCAGACCAGCTAATATCGTCCCGGTAAAGAGTATTTTTAAGTGTCAGGCGGGGGCCTGCCGGGCGCGTCGTGTGCGAGTTGGAAAGAGCGATCAAAACCAGAAACGGGGTCGGTGATGGACCGGAAAAGATTGTTTGTCTCTCGCGTAAAAAAGGGAACACAGGATCAGGGCGGTGGTGATGCCACCGGGCAGCGCGTCTGGGAGGATGTGCAAGCCGTGCTCGAGTCCCGTCTCCCGCGTGAAGAGTTTGACCGCTGGATTGCGGAACTGCGCCTGGTCGCAGAGCTTGACGGTGAAATGCTGCTCGCGGCCAAGGACCCTGTGGGTCTCGACCGCGTCAGCGCCCAGTACAAGCGCGAGATCGAGCGGCTGTGGACGGGCATGGACCCGCAAGGCCGCCCGATCAAACTGATCTGTTGGCGGACGACTCCGGCCGAACTGCGCGAGCTGATTGGCGACCCGTGGGCAGTCGACCCTGACGCCGAAGCGGCGTACGAGCCCGAAGTTGCCGCGGCGCCGTCGGGCGGCCCCGCGATGACGTTCGACAATCTCGTTGTCGGCCCGTCTAACAAGACGGCGGCGGAAGTGGCGAAGCGTATTGCGGCAGGCCTTCCGGCCGGCACCCCGATCACGCTGATCTACGGACCGCAGGGCACCGGCAAGACGCATATCGTGATGGCGCTGAAAGCCGACGTCGCCAAACGCGATGCCAACCGGAAGGTGGTCTACCTGACCGCCGAGGAATTCATGTCATGCTATCTCGACGGGGTGAAAGCGCGTGACACCAGCAGCCTGAAGCGCCGGCTGCGGATGGCAGCGATCCTGATCATCGACGACCTGCACCGGATTGCCGGCAAACCCGGTACGGAGAACGAGCTGTTCCAGAACATCCGCGAAGTGACCGGCAATCGCGGACAGGTTGTCCTCGTGGGCGACGCTGCCCCCGGCGAGACCGTCGGCTTCGGCAAGCGGCTGGTCGGCGAACTGAAGGGCGCAACCGCCGTGGAGATCGGCCTGCCCGACGCGGCGATGCGCCGCGAAATCCTGAACCGCCTCGCCGCCCATATCACGGCCAGCCATCCGGAATTCCTGCTGGAGGACGATATGATCCAGAAACTCAATTCCGGAATCCGCGGACCGGGGCGTGAACTGACCGGCGCCGTGTGGAGCCTGTTTACCGAAGCCAATTTCGGTCAGGAAACACCGACCATGGAGATGCTGGAGCGGGTGATCCGGCGGCATTCCGGCGAGCAGCGCGAGCCGACGATCGACGTGATCAAGAAGGCGACACTGAAGATCTTCCCGATCGCCCGCGCCGACCTTGAGGGCCCGAGCAAGATGCAGGCCTTCGTGTATCCCCGTCAGGTGGCGATGTATCTTTGCCGCACGATGACCCGGAAGTCCTTCCCCCAGATCGGGCGGGCCTTTGGCAAGAGGGACCACACGACCGTGCTTTATGCCTTCCGCCGCATTGAAAAAGCCCTGCCGGAAGACCCGCGCATGGCCGATGACATCGCACGGGTCGAGGCGGTGATCTTCGACATGATAGAAGCTGGTCAAACCTGAAGCAGGGTGCCGGGGCGGGCTGCGTCGACGCTTGGCTTTTTGCGGAACTTGGTTAAGGGTCTTCAGCCCGCTTCCGGACAGGGGTGGGCTGATTCCCTGTCAGGTGGGAAACAGGCATTCGCGGACACATAAACTAGAGGATTGGAGGACGCTGCCTGGCAGCGCCCCTGATGGACGGAACCGAAGATGAAATTGACGATTGAACGTGGTGGCCTGCTCGACGCACTCAGCCACGTGCAGAACATTGTCGAACGCCGGACGACGATCCCCATCCTGTCGAACGTCCTGCTGCAGGCGAAGCAGGGCGAGTTGCGCCTGACCGCCACCGACCTTGATATTGAAGCGGTCGACTCCGCAGATGCGAAAGTATCGAAGGAGGGCGCCGTGACGGCGCCGGCCGGCACGCTGTTCGACGTGGTGCGCAAGCTGCCTTCTGGCGCAGAAGTGCTGCTCGAGCTCAATCCGGAAACCCAGCGCCTGTCGATTACGGCCGGCCGCTCGCAGTTCGCATTGCCCACCCTGCCCGCTTCCGATTTCCAGACAATGGTGTCTGACGAAGGCAGCTTGCAGTTCAGCCTCGCCGCCGCAGACCTGGCGCGGCTGATTGACAAGACGCGATTTGCGATCTCGACCGAAGAGACGCGCTATTATCTCAACGGCATCTACCTGCATGCCGCGAAAAATGATGCGGGCAAGACCGTGCTGCGCTCGGTCGCGACCGATGGCCACCGCCTGGCGCTGGCCGAACTGAAGGCGCCGAAGGGCAGCGAGAAGCTGGCCGGCGTGATTGTGCCGCGCAAGACCGTCAGCGAGATCCGCCGCCTGATCGAGGGGCGCACGGATGAGGTGGCAGTGGAAGTCTCCGACACCAAGATCGTCGTACGTGCCGGCCGCGCGGTGCTGACCTCGAAACTGATCGATGGTTCGTTCCCGGACTATGAGCGCGTCATCCCGAAGGGCAATGACAAGAAACTGACCGTCGACACCAAGGCGTTCGAAGCCGCCGTTGACCGCGTCTCGACCGTGTCGGCGGAGCGTTCGCGCTCGGTGAAGATGAGCCTCAGCGAGGGCCGTCTTACACTGGCCGTGAACCATACCGAGACCGGCGCAGGCAATGAAGAGATCGAGGCGGAGTACTCCTCGGACACCATGGAGATCGGCTTCAACGCCAAGTACCTGCTCGACATCGCCAGCCAGATCGAGTCCGATGAGGCCCAATTCATGTTCAATGATCCGGCGTCCCCGGCGCTGGTGCTCGACCCGTCGGACGAGTCGGCACGCTACGTGCTGATGCCGCTTCGCGTTTAGACAGGCGGGCCGGCGGGCCCTTCAAACAATGACCGCCCTCACCCGTCTCACCCTCACGGATTTCCGGAACTATGAGAGCCTCTCCCTGAAGCTCGATGAGCGGCCGGTGTGTCTCTATGGCTCGAACGGGGCGGGCAAGACGAACCTTCTGGAAGCAGTCAGCCAGTTCGGGCCGGGGCGCGGCCTGCGCGCGGCGCAGCTGGCGGAGATGACGCGGCACGGCGCGCCGGGCGGCTGGACGATTGCGGGCTTGCTTGACGGCGAGCAGAAGATCGGCATTGCGCTGGAAGGCACCGGCCCGGCCAAGCGTTCCGTGCGGATTGATGGCGCGCCCGCGAGCCCCGGCGACCTGGCGGAACGGATGCGGCTGATCTGGTTGACGCCGGCGATGGACGGCGTGTTCCGGGGCGGCGCGTCCGAACGGCGGCGGTTCTTTGACCGGCTGGTGATGGCGCATCAGCCCTCGCATGGCGGCGCCGCGACGCGCTACGAGAAGGCGCTGGCGGAGCGCAATGCGCTGCTGGAGCGCGGGCATGTGGACCCAGCCTGGGCGGATGCAATCGAGGCGCGCCTCGCCGAAGCGGGCGCCGAGATCGCGGTGAACCGCGCGCTGGTGCTGGCGGAGCTGCAGGCGGCGATTGATGCACGACCCGAAGGGCATTTTCCGAAGGCGGACCTTTCGCTGGTGGGCGAAGCAGAGGCCGCGGCGCTGCAAGGCGAGGATTTCCGCGCGATCTTTGACTTGCTGGTAGACGCCTACCGGGCCGGGCGGCGGCGTGACATCGGCGCCGGGCGAACGCTGAGCGGGCCGCACCGGTCTGACCTCGGCGTGATCCACCGGCCGTCCGGCGCGCCGGCGGGCGAGGCCTCGACGGGGCAGCAGAAGGCGCTGCTGATCGGGCTGGTGCTGGCGTCGGCGGGGGCTTTGTCGGTGAACGGAGAGGGTCCTGCCCCGCTTCTGCTGCTTGACGAGGCGGCGGCGCATCTCGACCCGGACCGGCGCACTGCGCTGTTTGGCGAACTGGCAGCGATGCCCGGTCAGGCCTGGCTTACCGGCACCGACGCGTACCTGTTCGAGACATTCGGCGCGGCGGCCCAGAGGGTCCGCGTGGAATCGTGTCTGGCGGTGGTTGAGACATAGACTCGAGCAGCGCGGGGTCGGACATATCTTCTTCGCCGGTATCCAAGGCCCGCTGGAATTGGGGCTCGGGCTCGTTTTCGAACCAGGCCGCTTCCTGTTCGAACCAGCCGGTGAGGAGAGGGTTTACATCGCTGTGGCGCTTGTAGTTGAGGCCGTAGTCGGCGTCTTCGAGGATGTGCACCACCGCTTCCGGCATCATGCCGCGAATCTGGTCTGCGCTCGCGATCAGGACGGTCAGATCCATGGTGCCAAAGACGGCGGCGACCGGGATGCCGGTGGCAACGAGCGCGGCGCAAGTGTCTTCGCGGCCGCACATCGGGAAATACCGGAAGGTGGACATGAGCGCACGGCCATAGCCGCGCTATTTCATCTGTTCACGGACATCGCCCTGCAGCCGGTCCCCGGGCGCAAGGCCGGACTCGTCGTACTGAGGGCCCTTCGCGACCGACTTCATGGCCACCATGCGCCGTAGCCAGCCGCCGATCACCGGCGTGCGGGTTAGGGATGCCTGAACGCCCTCGGCCCCCGCCACGTCGAGCCCGGCCGCGAAAAACAGGAACACGCGCGCAACCCGCTCGGGATGGCGCACAGCAAACTCCGCGACGATGGGGCCACCCATCGAAAGGCCGACAAAGCCCACCGGCTCGGTGATGACCAGTGCGTCGAGGAGCGCGAGGAGTTTCCAGTCGCAAAAGCCAGTATTGCAGCGGCGCGCGGGACGGCCGGACCAGTCGCGGCCGAGATGATCGAACTGCAACACACGGAATCCGGCCACGCGCAGGGCCTCGGCATTCTGATCAAAGATGAATCCCGGCGTCGAGCAACCGTGCACCATGACGATCAGCGGCGCGCCTTCGGGCCCGGTGAGGCGGTAGTGGACTTTGCGCCCGGCACGTCGGCAAACTGGCCAGGCGCGCGCGCCGGCTTAATCTCGTCCAAGGGCCGGAAGCCTCGCCCGGCCCAGGACCAACACGCCCAGAACGCGCATATGAGGGCGCCGAGCCCCCACGGAACCTACTTCATGCATCCCTCTCCTGACGGCGCGATGATGGAAAGTTCAACGGTTCGTGTCGAGCCAGATCCGCAGGCGTTCCAGTGCAGGGAGAATTTCAGAGGCGAGAGCGGGCGGAAAACCCGCCGGCAGTTGGGCCAGTTCCGGCGCCAGCGCCCTGACCGCCGCCTGCTGGGCGGCGTGGCCCGCGGCAAGCAGGAAAACCCGTTTCGACCTGGCATCATCCGGATCCGGATCGACGCGGATGAAGCCTTTGGCCTCCAGCTTCTGCAGGGTGTTGGTCATCGTACCCCTGGTCACCTGGAAGGCGGCGGCCAGGCGCGCCGGCGTCCAGCCATCGCCGAGGCGAACGCAGTGATTGAGCAGGCCGAACTGGGCCACGGTCAGGCCATCCGGCATGACGCGCTGGAACCGGTTTCCGGAAAGCTGAGCGATGATCGCGATCTCGCTGAACATCCGGAAGTAAAGCCCGGCGGTATCGGACGCAGGCGCAGTCCTGGCGGGTTTGGCGGGGATCTGGGTCAACGTAGCAGATGGGCTTCGAGGCCGCGGCGAGGGGTAGGGCCGACATCCGGCCCGAACCCGGTTCGCGCCAGCATCTGCAGCCGTTTGCCGCCGCCGATCAAGCCATGCACTCTGGCATATAGCGGCGCCATCTCGTCATACTCTTGCAGGGCCTGACTCCACGGATGGAGGCCAAGGCCGAGCTCGGTTGCCCTCAGGTTCATCCGGACATAGGCACGCCCGGCGTCAATCTGGTCAGCGCGGCTCTGGTTGTCATTAGCGATCCAGACAAATCCGCGCGCTGACATTGCCATTGCTTCGTACATGGCGAGACCTTGCCGAAACCCTTCCGAAGACTGATCAGCAAGCGCCTCGCGCGAGATTAACCCGATCGCTTTGCCAAGGCCGATCATGGGGCCTTCGAGTTCAATCCCGTCCGGATTGGCTTTCACTTCTGCCGAACCGATCCGCATCAGGTCGACACTTTCCTGATTGGTGCGAGGCGTTTCCACTTCCAGCTTGTGGGCCTGCCAGGTGAGGTCTCGAAGCTGATCCGCCAGCGAGGTGTTTCCTGTACCGCCGGACACCTGGCCGAAGCGCGCGCCTTCCTCAATAAGGCGACCAAGGGCATCTTCCGGCACGTTTTCCGGCAGGTAAGCTTCCTTGTTCGAACGACGCGCAAGGACGTGCGCGAAGAGCGGATCGGGCTTGGCGGATAGGGCGCTGAACCGAACGTGGGCGATGGGACGGGCATCAAGCGTCGCCATGTCCTCGCCTTCCGGAAACATCTGCACTTCGGCGCCAAAGCCCTCCTGCGCACCGGCAAGAACAAGCAGTTCAAGGAAGGCGCCGCACCCGATAACGATCTGGCGGTCAAAAGGATCGGTTGCAGGAAGACGCCGCTCCAGATCGACGTACAGCGTCAGCGCATCATTGCCTTCCATCTGCACGAGCCAGGGCTGGCGGTTGTGCGGGTTGGGCGCGAGCAGCGCATAGGAGAGGAAACGGCGGCGGAACTCCGTCTCCTGCCCCGCGACGCGCCAGG
>CALGEF010000014.1 GCA_937881755.1 uncultured Acidobacteriota bacterium | reverse complement strand
CAAGAACCGCCCTGCCGAACACGAGCCCGGACGTGATTGTACCCTTGTAGCGGCCGGTCTCGCGCAACGTGGCCGAAGCATCCCCGTCCGCCAGCCGCTCATGCAGGGGCGGGTAGCACTCTTCACGCAATGCATGCGATGCGTCAGTGTAGAGCATCCGGTAGTGATAAACCGTTATGCTAGGTTCTTTGTGTCTGCGTATCACGTCCGCCGCACCGGGGAGCATGAAGTCATCTGCGTCAAGGAACATGACCAGGTCACCCCGGCTTGCAGCAAAGCCCGCGTTAAAGCCCGCGCCCTGCCCGCTGTTGGAGACCTGGAATAGGGTCGTGATGCGTCCCGGGTTCCTGCGCTGGTAATCGAGGATGACGTCTCGGGAGCGGTCGGTTGAGCAATCATCCACGACGATGATCTCCAGCCCGCCGGGTTTCTGCTCAAGCAGGCTTTCAATCGCCTTGCTGACGAATTGCTCGTAGTTATAGTTATTTATGATCACGGAAAGCGTGACAGAGGCGCCCGCGTCAGCCGCCGTCGCCTGCTCGTCGATCATCTTCATCATCTTATGCCTGCTTTCGATTGCCCCAACCGGTCCTGGCAGACGTTACGCCTGACCGGCCCCGGCTTTGGGGGCCCAGTCCTGCTCATGCCAGTTCAGCGCCGTGCGGATGATGTTGTCGATCCCGGAGCGGGAGGCGACCCAGCCGAGTTCGCGCCTGGCCTTGTCAGGAAGCGCGATCAGCCTGCCTGGATCGCCGGGACGGCGAGGCCCGTAACGGCGCGGAACCTTGCGATGGGTTGCACGCTCAACCGCAGCGACGACTTCTTCCACGCTGGTGCCGCGCCCTGTGCCGAGATTGTAGGCAGCCGAAGAAGCGCCCTGCTCCAGCGCATTCAGCGCGCGAAGGTGCGCCTCGGCGAGGTCTTCGACGTGGATGTAATCGCGTATTGCGGTGCCGTCCGGTGTGTCGAAATCGCTGCCGAGAATCGTGAACGCGTAGCCTTCGTCATAGGCGCCCTTGAGAGCCAGCGGGATCAAATGCGTTTCGCAGGCATGCCGCTCGCCTGTCTTACCGTCGCGGTCCGCGCCGGCGGCGTTGAAGTAACGCAGCGGGACCGAGCGGATGGCGTGCGCCCTGTCGAAGTCGCTGAGGATCTGCTCCACCATCAGCTTGGACCTGCCATAGGGATTGATCGGATTCTGCGGATGCAGCTCGTCGATCGTCTCTGCATTCGCATGTCCGAAGGTGGCACAGGTCGAGGAGAAAATGAGATAGTCGGCGGCGTGCTTGCGCATGGCTTCGAGAAGGTTGAGCGTCGCGATGGTATTGTTGCGGTAGTAAATCGAGGGTTCACGGACGGATTCAGCAACCAGTGCCGAGCCGGCAAAATGAGCAACAGCATCCGGCCTGACCTGGGAAAACGCGGCATCGAGTTCGGCCGGGCTCTGAAGATCACCCACGAACAGGGGGCCCCATTTGACTAAGTCCCGCCAACCGGTCGACAGATTATCAAAAACGGTGACCTGCCAGCCCGCTTCCGCAAAGGCCCGGCAACAATGGCTGCCAACATAACCCGCCCCGCCGGTGACCAACAATTTTCCCGGCATGACGAGCCATCCTTAACGCAAAACCAAAGGGCGCGTCCGAAGCGGCACGCCATCAGACATGACTAACTATATGCAAAATCTGGTCCGCGTCGCCAGTCAGGCTTGCGGGCTTTCAGACGCAGCGTTATCCGAAAATCGAAACAGCGGTCCAGATGATCACGGCCCAGAGCCCCGCGCTGAGCCCGATAATTGTCAGAAGCCTCAGCCAGACAGGCCATTTGCCTTCGCTGTAATCACTCGTGACGATATGGCCTGCCCGTGGGGGCATCATGACCTGAGAAGTGAAAACGCGGCTGTCTGCGGGTATCATGGGATCGGGCCTCGGCATCTCGGATCATTAAAGCGCGCAAGACTTAACGTAGCGTTTAAGCGGCAGCCTGCTTGATTCTTAAGGTAACATGAAGGTTATCTGTTGAATTCGGCGCAAATCCGGCGGGCTTTGGACAATTGACGCGACCCCGCTGCGCGCAGCCGCGAGGCCGCTGATGAACCGGGGCAGGTTTTGCCGTTGTTGAATATGATGTTTCCCCCCCACTGCGCGGGAGCGCCAGGTAATAATGCACCTCGAGGGCGGCCGGTTTCCAGATTCTTTTCCGATAAATACAGTGACCACTCCGTCCGGCGCGGATTGTCCGGTGCAGGCTCAGGCACCTTCGGCAAGCCGGGCCGCGCGGCTTCGTGAAAGGCAGCAGGCAACTATACTGGCGAGGAATCCCGGCGGCTGGATGAAAGTATTATCCGGGGCACGTGCCAGCGCTGCCGCCCGTTCAGCTATTGGCCCGCGGTCTGCCACAAGGCTTGCAATCAGCTGCGGCAGCGTCTGGTCCAGCGGCTCGTCGACAAGGATGCCGCAATCATGCTGCATGAGCCAGGCGGCGGTCTGCGTTCTCGAGGGCGCGATCGACGGCGTGCAGTAATAGCCGCCTTCGTAGATACGGTTGGGCAGCAGCCAGACAGAATTGTAACCTGCTTCCATGAAGTCGCCGGCCCAGACGACGTCCAGGTTGTCGTAGATCCCGGCCAGATCTTCGGGCGAGCGATAGCGGCCGGAGAAGGTCATGTTTGGCCGCACGTCAATCATCGGTTCAAAGACCGCAATCTCAGTCCGCGACGGCACGCCGTGCAGGCGAACTTCGAGTTGGTCCGGAAACTGGTCTGCCAGCTGACAGAGGAGTTCAAAGGACCGCTTGCAGCGCAGGTTGCCTACCCAGCCGAGGCGCAGCGGTCTGGTTGCGCCGGAGGCGCCAGGCCCCGGAACACCTGGCCGCGTGCCATAAGAGGCGCCCGGCGCAAGGCGGTTCTCGACGAGGAAGGCGCGGTAATCACCCGCATAGTGCTTTTCGAAGTGATTGCGGATGAAGCCGGGCGATGACACGACGAGGCCCACTGTGCGCTTCAGAAGGCTGCGCTCAAGCCTCCGCATCGCTTTGCCGACCAAGTCAGACCGTGTCAGCAGGCGGTGCACATCAAGGCTCTCATAGATGACCGGCGTAACCAGCCCGGCATGGCGCCTGGCGAGGAATGCGCAGGCCAGCATATCGAGATTGCGGGCGTAGATGACGTCCGCTGCGGCGAGCCTTGCGCGGTCCGCAGCTGCCCGGCGCGCACCGGCAAAGACCTGCCGGATACGTTGCATGAAGGCGCCATCACGCGTTTCGCCGAGGTCCACATGTTCACAGTCGAGGGCGCCCGGATCGCGGCGGCGCATCATGAACCCGGTGACCTGAAGACCGTCATCGAGGAAGCCGCGGACCCGGCGCCGGATGGCCGCGTCGGCGGCATCGTGACCGAAAAAGGCGATCCGGGTCATCTCATGCGTCCTGCCTGGCCTGTCAGAAAATAGTGTCGCCCGGTTCACGAAGCAAAGCCCGAACCGTCAGTCCGGCGCCACTTGCTTTGCGGAAATCCGGTCGGCCGGTTCGGTCCGTCCCCTTAACCTGTCCAGCAGCACATCGGACGCAACCGCACCCCCGAGGCCGCTGGAGGGCGGCCCGGGCTTAGTCTTGGGCTTGGTCTTGGTCCTGGTCTTGGTCCTGGTCTTGGTGCTGGTCCTGGTCTTGGCCGCGGCCTTTGCCCCGCCCCAGTTGAACAGCGAGGGCTTCGCGTCCATCTGATAATACTTGCTATAGGCCTTATAGGTCGCGCCGGGATCGCTGTAGTGACGGCGGCGGTTCAGGTCGACCATGTTCAGGGTCACGCCCAGAACATCGGCCTTGAAGTTGCGCAGAAGCGTCAGCGACTGGCGGGCGGCCGACCGGGCCGAATGACGCCAGCGGACAATCAGGATGGTCTTGTCGGCCTTGCCGGCGACAACACGGGCTTCTGCCAGCAGGAGCAGCGGGCCGGTGTCTATCAGGATCAGGTCATACATCGAGCGGAGACGCTGAAGCAGGTCGTCGAATGCCCGCGTGCCGAACACGTCATGCGGGGTGTGGCCGTTCAGCGACAGTGGCAGGATGTCGAGCATCGTCTTGCCATCCTTGACGATCGCATCCGAGAGCTGGCCGGCGCCGAAAAGGTGTTCGACGAAGCCTATGTCGGGCTTCAAGCCAGCCGTTTGCGTCAGCTGGCGGCGGCGGAAGTCGCCGTCGATGACCAGCGTGCGCGAGCCGGACAACGCCGACATGCGGCCGAGCGAAAGCGTAAGGCTCGTCTTGCCTTCATCCGGAAGCGAAGAGCAGATAGCAACCGTCTTGGTCTCGCTGTCGAGGTCCGAGAAGGCGATCGCGGCGCGCAGGTACCGGATGCTTTCGGCGTAGGCCGAGAGCGGATTCTCGACCAGGTAATCGGCCGGATTCGTCTGCAACAATCCGAGGAAGCTGGTGGTCCGGATCAACGGGACGGAGCCGATCGGATTGGCGCCAAGCTTGCGTTCGACGTCTTCGGTCGAGCTGATCTTCATATCGAACATTTCAGCGAGCAGCGCGAGGCCGCCGCCAATGATGGCGCCGAGCAGGCAGCCGATGATCAGGTTCAGCAGTTTCTTCGGCGAGCTGGGCGAGTCCGGTACCGAAGCGCGTGACAGGATGCTGGCGTCAGCAGTGATCAGCGCGTCCTGTTCGCCGGTCTGCTTGGAACGGGTGAGGAATTCCTCGAGCAGGATGCGGCTGGTGTCGGCGTCGCGCTCGAGCTCACGCAGACGCACGAGCGCCTGGTTGTTGCCGCGCAGCGCATAAGTGGAGCGTCCGATTTCGCTCTGGATCGAGCTGATCTGGGCCTGCGCCACCCTCAGTTCGTTCTCGATATTGCCGGCAATGCGCGAGACTTCAGCATTGATCTGACGGTCGATATCGGCCGATTCATTCCGGGCACTGATGAGCTCGGGGTGCTGAGGGCCAAGCTTGGTTTCGAGTTCAGACACCCGGCGATTGATGATCGCACGCTGGGACTTGAGATCGGAGATAACCTGTGACTGGAGAACCTCCGAAATGCCGTCTGCCCCGGCGCCGCTTGCCATCTGGCGGCGTACGCTCTCAGCGCGCGCCCGGGCCCGGTCAAGATCGACCTGAAGGGTCGCTTTCTGGGTCGTGAGGTAAGCGATCTGTTGCTCAGTCAGCGTCGCGCCCTGGGCCGCGAGCAGGCCGGATTCGGCGCGGTAGCTTTCGACGCGGCGTTCTTTTTCTTCGACTTCCTCACGCAGTCCCGAAACGCGCTCGGACAGCCACTCGGTGGCCTTGCGGGTCGCTTCGAATTTCTCTTCGAGCTGCTGGACGCGGTACTGTTCCGCAATTTCGTCGGCGATGCGTGCCGCGGTTTCCGGAGACTCGCTAGTGGCGCTCACCGTGATCAGGTATGTCGTGCCAACGCGGCTTACAGAAACCTTGCCGCTCAGGATGCCGACGGCCGTTTCGAGAAGCGCAGCGTCCTTTTGCTCTGTGGTCATATCCGCGAAGGGATCTGCCGGCGCTTCTGCGCCGGTGACGGCGCGGACAACACCCTTGACCGGCGAAAGCAAGCCCTTCCTGGGCGGCAGAAGCGACGGATTGAACTCAGGGTCCTCAACAAGTTTCTGCTGAACCGCGACGCGCGTCAGCAGCGACTTCGAGCCGAGCACCAGAACTTCCGTATCGATGACAGCGGTGTTGCCGGCAAGGCCCGAGAAGATTGCGCCAAGGTCGATGACATTCTGCTGATCAGTGTCGAGCTGTACAATCGTCTCGGCCTTATAGACCGGCGTCTGGGTAAAAGTGATGAAGGCGATGATGCTGAACGTCGTCATGAACCCGGCCAGGATCATCCAGAACCTCTGGTAGACCACGCCGATAAGAGCCTTCAGGTCGAGGGGGGGGGTGGGCGAGTGATCCCCGCCGGATGATGCCATGCTGGCCGGAAGTTCGAACGAGAAGGATTTGGACAAGGCACAGCCTCTGAAAGCAAGGACCGGGAGCCGGCGCGATTGCCAGCTCCCGGAAAGCAGGAAAAGTTAAGGGAAGAGTTTGAGGCCGATGCCGAACTGCGTCTGCCCGAAGGACGGATCGCCGAACGCGGCATTGCCCGAGACGTCGCGGTCGCGGTTACGAGCGAAGACTTCCCAGTGAACACGCTTGTTCATCTTGTAAGTCGCCACGACGCCGAATTCCAGGTTCTCGTCCTTGCGGCTGATTTCCTCATACTCATAGTTGGTCATGCCGGCATAACCCGACAGGATAATGTTGCGGCGCAGTTCGTGATCGATACCTGCTGCAAAGCGCGTTTCAACTGCGCTTGGCGACACGAATTCACCG
>CALGEF010000013.1 GCA_937881755.1 uncultured Acidobacteriota bacterium | reverse complement strand
GCCTTGAGCGTCCGCTGAAGGCTGCGCATGTCACGCTTCGCGAGGCGATCTCAGAAGGCGCCAGGTTTTCCAACCCGGTCCATGCGTATACGCAAGAGCTGCCGGCAGGCAGGGACACCATCTACCAGTACTCAGGCGGAACGACCGGCACGTCCAAGGGCGTTCGCCTTACGGAAGCGGGCCTGATCACCAATATCGACCAGTTCGTCGCCCTGGCCCCGAGCCTTGCCACGCTGCAGGGCCAGACGATGCTGCTTGCACTGCCGGTCTATCACGTGTTCGGCTTGTTTGCGTCGGTCATCGCGCTGCGCTGCGGCGTCCATATCGTCCTGGTGCCCAGCCCGCGCCCGCTGTCGAACCTGAAGAAGAGCTTCGAGAAGTTCCGTCCAGGCATTTTCCCGGGCGTGAACACCCTGTTTGCCAAACTGATGGAAGAGCCCTGGTTCCGGCAGAACCCGCCAAAGCTCACGCTGACCATTTCCGGCGCCGCTGCACTCGACCCGGTCATCGGCAAACGCTGGCGGGAGATGACATCGGCCCAGATCATCGAAGGCTACGGCATGACCGAAGCCACGACCCTGCTGACAATCAATCCGCCGGATGCCCGTGAACGTCCGGGTACGGCCGGCTTGCCCCTGCCGGGAACCGAGATCAGGATCCTGCTCAAGGACGGAAGTTTCGGCGATGCAGGAGACGTAGGGGAGGTGGTCGCCAGGGGGCCACAGCTGATGGCCGGATACCTGCACCGCCCGGATGAAACCGCTGCCGCCTTTGTAAACGGCTGGATGCGGACAGGCGACATCGGGACGATCGACAAGGACGGCTACCTGAAGATCGTTGACCGCGCCAAAGACATGGTTCTCGTGGGCGGCTTCAACGTGTTTCCCAATGAAGTCGACGAAGTCCTCAACGCCTGCCCCGGCGTTCTGGAAGCGGCGAGCGCAGGCATCAGGGTCGCCAGTTCCGAGGAAGAGTTGCATGCCTTTGTGGTCCGGCGCGAAAGCGGGCTGACGGTGCAGGATGTGCAGGCCCACTGCGCGCAGCATCTGACGGGCTACAAGCGGCCGCGGACAATTCATTTTGTCGGCGAGTTGCCGAAATCCCCGATCGGAAAAATACTCCGGCGCGAGCTTCGCACCCTGGTGGCACCACGCTGATCGTCTTGTGGCGAGCGCCGGCTGGCCCTGCTGGAGAGCTTTGCCGCGATTGTCAGTCAGGACATCTGCGTACGGAGCGCTGCGCGCTATGCGGTCTGCGACCTCATCGCGGCGGAGGACGACAAGTGGGGTCTCTTCGACCTGGCGATGAGCGATCCGTTCGCCAGGGCGCTCAACCGGCGGGCCCTCACCCGGCTTGCTGAGCGCGACGCCCCGCGCGCCAGCCGGCACGTCAGACTATTGACTGCACTGATGCTCGATATCGATCACTGCAAACGTGTGAACGATGTGCATGGTCACCGTGTTGGCGACGAAGACCTGCCCGGCCGGCCGGGCGGCGAAGACTCCGCCAGGGTGCTGCCCGGCACCGAACCATTGCGGCGAACCGCTCGAGGCCTGGCCTGTTCGGTCCGCCGATGGATGGTGGGGAAAATCCCGAAAAGTGAGGTTGCGGGCGTCAGATCCGTGTCCGTCGCGGACCTGTGACGAGCCGTCTCGCAATTGCCGCATGTTCGCGCTAGAGGCTGGCCCTAGATCCGTGCGGAGGGCCGATCCGGCCTTCCGCCCTCGCAGGCCCGGATATCAAGGAACGCTCATGCCAGTCTCGCAGTTCAAGGGGTTCGGCGGCGTCGTTATTCGCGGCGACATGCGCGGCGACCCCGATGATCCGCTGGTGCTGCTGGTGCATGGCGGCGGCCAGACACGGGACATCTGGAACGACGCAGCCGCTGCCCTGGTGCGCGCGGGCCGGCAGGTGATCGCCCTGGACCTTCGCGGGCATGGCGAAAGCGAGTGGCCGGCCGACGGTCGCTACGAGTTTGGCGCCTATGTAGAAGACCTCCGCGCCATCCTGGCCCAGCTGCCCTCCCGCCCGGTCATCGTGGGCGCCTCGCTCGGCGGCTGGATCGCGGCCGTGGCCGTGGGCGAAGACGGCGGACACCTTGCCTCCGGCCTGATCCTCGCAGATGCGCCGCCAGACCTGGACCTGTCGAATATCCGGAAGGCCGCGGGCACGCTTCGCGCCGCTTCCGAAACCGCCAGAGGCGCCTGGGATCCGCGCATGCCCGAGCGGTTTGATCTCGAAGACGCGCTCGGGCGCTTCAAGGCCGCCGCGCCCAGGATCCGCGTGCCCGCACTGTTTGTGCGCGGCGCCCTCAGCGACATCACCGATGCCGCCTCCGCCAGCCGCATCGCCGGGCAGATACCCGCCGCCGAGTATGCCGAAATCGGGGAGGCCGGTCACCTCGTCGCCTCCGACCGCGGCGATCTGTTCAGCGCGGCGCTGCTGGATTTCCTCGAACGCCGCATCCCGCGCTTCGTGCCGGAATACCGCTCCGGCTCGGACGCGCGCACCTTGCGCGACGCGCTCGGCTGTTTTGCAACAGGCGTAACCGTGGTGACCGCCTTCGATACGGGCGGCGAACCGGTCGGCCTCACGGCCAATTCCTTCACCTCTGTCTCGCTCGACCCGCCGCTGCTCCTCGTCTGCATCGCCAGGACGTCAAGCAGCCTCAAGGCCCTCGAATCGGCCGGTCATTTTGCGGTCAATGTTCTGCATATCGGCCAGCAACCCGCTTCCAGCCTGTTTGCGGTGCCCGGCGAAGACCGCTTCCGCCAGACGCCTTGGCAGCGCGGCAGGCATGACGCGCCGGTCCTGTCGAACGCGCTCGCGAACTTCGAGTGCCGCCGCCACCAGATGCACGACGGCGGCGACCATATCATCCTCGTCGGCGAAGTGCTGCGGGCCACTTTCGATCCGCGCCGGGATCCGCTGCTTTACTTCCGCGGCAAATACCGCCGCCTGCATTTTTCGTGATCGCCCTGCGATCTAGAGGAAAGCTTTCAGCTCCGCCACGAACCGGTCGAACTGGTCATGATGCAGCCAGTGGCCGGCATTTTCGTAGACCTTGACCTGCGCAGTTCTGAAGTTTGCAATCCGTCCATCCGTTTCCGGGTTCGAGGCCCAGCTGTTCTGGCCGTAGAGCAGGAGCGTCGGGCAGGTGATCTCGCGCCATAGCGCGTCCACATCATCCTGCGGCAGGTCGTAGGGCACCATCACGCGGAAGTGGTTGTCGAACTTCCAGGAATAGGTGCTGTCCTCGTTCTGGCTGATGCCATGGATCGTCAGATGCCGGGCCTGCGCATCGGAGAGATACTTGTTCTCTTCCTTCATCCGCTCATACGCTTCTTCCAGCGTCGCATATTTTTTCGGGCTGCGTCCTGCGGCCGCCCGCTTGGCGTCGATCCAGGTGCGCATCCGCTTTGCAATCGGCTCAGCCATCCGCGCCTTCAGCATGCGCGGCGAAGGCCCCAGTCCCTCGATGGCGACCAGCTTGCGCACATTCTCCGGGTAGATACCGGCATAGCGCAGCGAGATGTTTCCGCCATAGGAATGTGCAACGATCGTCAGCGGTGCCAGCTTCTTCTGGTGGATCAGTTGCGCGAGGTCGTAGACGCACGAGCGCACCGAGTAGTCGCCATCCGCAGACCAGCCGCTGTCGCCATGTCCCCGCAGGTCGGGGGCAATCACATGCCAGTCGTGTCGAAGCTCCTCGGCCACCCAGTCCCAGCTGCGGCAATGATCCCGCCCGCCATGCAGCAGGATCAGGGGCGGGGCATCGCGATTGCCCCAGTCGACATAATGGAGGCGCACGCGCTGCGAGATATAGCTGTGGGAAGTCGGTCCGGTGATCATGCCAGGCAGATAGACGGGCCATGGCCGGAGCGTCCAGAGGGCAATCCAGATACCCTTGCGGCATTCAGCCGATTGTCCCGTTGCGCGCGGCACGTTCCGCGCTAGGGTCGGCAATGTAAGCTGGTTGGCAAAATCCGGCACAAACGGGGAGACGTCCATGTTGAATTCCAGGTCCGCCCTGGCGGCGATCGCCCTGTGCCTGGGCATGCAGGCCTGCACCGGGCAGGTCACAGCGCCGGCAGGCGTCGCAACCCCTGCCACAGTCTCGGCCAACCAGGCCTTCTCGGACGGCCTGCCCTGGGCGGACGAGAGCGAGACCGCGCTGGCGGGCCAGGGTTTTATCGCAACCCTGGAAGACACCAGGATCCTCGCGGCGGACGGACGCGTCGTCTTCGACGCCGGCGCCTATGATTTCGCCGAAGGCGCC
>CALGEF010000012.1 GCA_937881755.1 uncultured Acidobacteriota bacterium | reverse complement strand
CTGAGGCCGCTCCAGACTCCTGGTTCGGAATCTACTGATCAAACTGCCCCGTAGATGTTTAGGAATCTGTGAACATCCTGCGCTAGCTGTAATGTTCGCCAAGGACTATATGCCCGCCCATGACCCAGACCCGCACCGCCACGATCACCCGCAAGACCAAGGAAACCGACATCTCGGTAACCGTTAACCTTGATGGCACAGGCAAGTCCGATATCGACACCGGCATCGGCTTCTTCGACCATATGCTCGACAGCCTGTCGCGCCATTCGCTGATCGACCTGACCGTGCGCTGCAAGGGCGACCTGCACATCGACTTCCACCACTCGGTGGAAGACACCGGCATCGTCATTGGCGAGGCGATTGCCAGGGCGCTCGGCGATTTCGGCGGCATCACGCGCTTTGGCCATGCCTACATCCCGATGGACGAGACGCTGACGCGCGCCTCGGTGGACCTGTGCAAGCGGCCCTACCTGATCTGGAAGGTTGATTTCCGGCGTGACAAGCTCGGCGAGATGGACACGGAACTTTTCAAGGAGTTCTTCCACGCCCTGGCCGGCAATGGTGGCATGTGCCTTCATATCGAGAACCTCTACGGCGAGAACAACCACCACATCGCCGAAAGCTGCTTCAAGGCCACTGCGCGCGCCCTGCGTACCGCCATAAAGGTAGATCCGCGTCTTGGCGGCAAACCAGCGAGCACCAAGGGCAGCCTGTAGATCGGGCCTAAAGCACGCTCGCGTCCACCACCGCTTCGATCAGCGCCGGCTCAGACGGCACCTGCCCGTCCAGCATCAGCATCGCGAGCCCGTGCACCAGCGACCAGGCCTTGAGCCGCCGCGCTTCACGCAGAGGTTGCGGCGTATCTGCCCCGAACAGGCCGTCTATCGCGTTGACGAGGATCTGCATCCCGTCCGCCGCCTCCCCCGCGCTCGGCGGCGGCGCCGAAACCGGACCAGCGCTCTGCGCCATCATCAGCCGGAACAGCGACGGATGCGCGAGGGCAAAATGAACATACGCCCGCCCCATTGCGTTGAAAGCTTCAACTCCCGGCGCCGATGACGCCATCGCCTTGCGGAAGGCCGCCGCCATCCGGTCATGCCCTTCCAGGCACAACGCGCCCAGCAGCGCTGCCTTGTCCGGAAAGTGCCGGTAGACCGCCGTGGCCGAAACCCCCGCATTGCGCGCAATCTCGCGCAGGCTCAGCGCCTCGGCAGGCCCGGTGTCGATCAGTTTCAGGCCTTCTTCGATCAGCGCCGAGCGCAAATCGCCATGATGGTAGCGAATTTTCTCAGAACTGATGTTGACAGTGTTATCTTTTCCGGTCATGTTATCGGTGTAAACATTATTTCGAATTCCCGCAACCTCTGAAGTCCAAAAGGAGCATACTATGCCGAGCCCCGTCGAAGCCGCCATCCGCGGTGTGGTCACCAAAGGCCTCATGGGGGTTGCGAATTACAACCGCGCCCACCGCAAGTCCCCGAAAGAGAACCCCTATCTCACCGGCGTACACACACCCCTGAAAGACGAGCACACGCTGACCGGCCTGAAAGTCACCGGCACCATCCCGGCGGCCCTCAATGGCCTCTACCTGCGCAACGGCCCGAACCCGTTCGAGGCGCCAAACCCCGCCACCCATCACTGGTTTGCCGGGGACGGCATGCTGCACGGACTGCGCCTCCAGAACGGCGAAGCGCTCTGGTACCGCAACCGCTGGGTCCGCTCGCCCGCAATCAACGAAGCGCTCGGCGAGGCCGTCACACCCGGGCCCCGCGTCAACAATTTTGAAAGTCCGAACACGAACGTTGTCGCTTTTGGCGGTAAGATCTGGGCGCTGGTTGAAGCGGGCGGCCTGCCCGTCGAAGTCTCCGACATGTTGGAAACCCGGACACGGAGCGACTTCGGCGGCCTGCTGCGCAAGGGCTTTGCCGCCCATCCGCACCTTGATCCGCTGACCGGCGAGACCCACGCCATCTGCTACAACGCGATGGAACCCAACGTGATCTGGCACACCGTCATCACCGCCGAAGGCCAGGTGCGCCGGCACGAACCCGTCGCCGTTCAGGATGGCCCCTCCATCCATGACTGCATGATCACGAAGAACTACGTGATCGTCATGGACCTGCCCGTCACCTTCTCGATGCCCGCCCTGATCGGCGGCGACACTTTCCCCTATCGCTGGAACCCCAAGCACGCTGCCCGCATCGGCCTCCTGCCCCGCGAAGGAAAAGGCGACGAGATCATCTGGTGCGCAGTCGAGCCCTGCTACATCTTCCACCCCGCCAATGCCTACGAAACCGAAGACGGCACCGTCGTCATGGACGCAGCCGTGCACCAGGACATGTTCGCCGCCGGCGACCGCGGCCCGAACACCACCGTCTGTACGTTCGAAAGCCTCGAAATCGATCCCGCCGCCCGCAAGGTTACGCGGACCGTCATCGACACCGCGCCGCAGGAATTTCCGCGTCCGGACGAACGCCGCATGGGCCAGCCCTACCGCTATGCCTACACCCTCGCCCTGCCCGCGCACGGCGACCCCGGTTTCGTCGGCGACCCGCGCCTCTTCAAGCATGATCTCGGCACCAGGACGCGCCAGGTTCACGACTTCGGCGAGGGCAGGATGCCGGGCGAATTCGTCTTCGTGCCTGCCCACGCCAATTCCGCCGAGGATGAGGGCTGGCTGATCGGCTATGTCATCGACACCAACACGGACACGACCGACCTGGTGATTCTCGACGCGCAGCAATTCTCAGGTCCGCCGGTCGCCGCGATCACCATTCCGGTGCGCATCCCGCCCGGTTTCCACGGCAACTGGGTTGCTATCCCCTAGCCGGTCGGGTCTTCCGCCGACGCCGGGATCCGCGCCACCAGCAGCTTGTCGATGCGGCGGCCGTCCATGTCGATCACTTCGAATTGCCAGCCATTGGACACCGCCGCATCGCCGAGCTCCGGAATGCGCTGGAGGTGATGGATCACCAGGCCCGCAACGGTCGTATAAGGAGGATCATACTCCGGCGTCAGGTCCGAACCCAGCGCGATTTCCGCGTCCTCGATCGCCATCCGGCCATCCAGCAGCCAGGAGCCATCCTCGCGCTTCTGCGGCCGCGCCAGTCCGTCTTCCGCCGAGAAGGCGACGTCCCCGGCAATCGCACCGAGCACATCGGCGGCCGTGACGATACCCTCAATATGGCCGAGCTCGTCCGAGACCAGCGCCATCTGAACCGCGCTCGCCTGCATGCTCTCGAGCAGGTTGAGTACCGTCATCGAGTCCGGCACAAACAGGGGTGCATGCCCAGCCGTCTCGAAATCCGGCAGCCGCCTGCCCTCGGACAGCGCCAGAAGATCCTTGGTCTGAACCACAGAGATCACATGTTCGAGGTCACCGCGCGCCACCGGGAAGCGCGAGTGATGGCTTTGCGCGATGCGCTTCAAAAGTTCTTCCGGCGGATCATCGAGATCGAGCCAGACGACATCCTTGCGCGACGTCATGATCGAGCGCACGTCCCGGTCCGCCAGACGCATCACGCTGCGGATCATCGCACGCTCGTCCTCGTCAATGGCCCCGCTGGCGGCGCCTTCCTCGATCACGCTTTCGATTTCCTCTTCCGTCATCTGCTCGGCATTGACCTTCGACAGGCCGAACAGGCCGAGGATCAGGTTGGTCGACCCCCTCAGGATGAAGACGACCGGAAAGACGATTTTCGCCAGCAGCGCCATCGGCGGCGCGATGATGCTTGCGAAGGCTTCCGGCGCCGTGATGGCGATCCGCTTCGGCACGAGTTCGCCGATGACGATCGACAGATAGGTCGTCGCCGCGATCACCACGGCAAACGCGATGAAGCCCGCCTGTTTCTCCAGTGCCGGGAAAGTCTGCACGATCCAGGGCGCCACGTCTTCCGCCAGCGCCGTCGCGCCGTAAGCCCCCATGATGATGCCGACCAGCGTGATGCCCACCTGAACGGTCGAAAGGAAAGCCGACGGGTCTTCCTGCAGCTTCAGGGCGGCTTTGGCCCCCAGGTCGCCCTTGTCGGCGCGGATTTGCAGACGGTTTCGCCGGGAAGAGACAATCGCAAGTTCGGAAAGCGCAAACACCCCGTTGAGGGCGATCAGCGCGAAAAGAATAACGATATCCATGGTGCGGCGCCTATCGCATGATTTCTCCCCGCGTCCAAGCGCGCCGCACCCCTCAATTGCCACACCCCGCCGCCCCCGCTAAGAGCCGCTCATGTCCCGCGTTGCGCTTATCGACTATGGCTCCGGCAACCTCCACTCCTGCGCGCGCGCCCTCGCCGCAGCCGCCGGCAGCGCCCATGACATCCAGATCACCGCCTCCCCCGGCGGCCTCGCCGCCGCAGACCGCATCGTCTTGCCCGGCGTCGGCCACTTTGCGGACTGTGCCGGCGCTCTGCGCACCATCCCCGGCATGGTCGAGGCCCTCGAAGCCGCGGTCCTCGACCGCCAGCGCCCCTTCCTCGGCATCTGCGTCGGCCTGCAACTGATGGCGGATGTCGGCCTCGAAGACGGCGAAACCCGCGGCCTCGGCTGGATTCACGGCCTCGTCGAGGCCTTCGAACCCGCCCCCGGCCTGCCCGTCCCGCATGTCGGCTGGAACGAGATCCTCCTCACCGGCGACCACCCCGTCCTCGCCGGCCTCGGGCCCCGGCCCCACGCCTATTTCACCCACTCCTACGCCTTCCGCCCGGAAGACGAGGCCCACGTCACCGCCTGGTGCGACTACGGCGCGCCCTTCGCCGCCGCCCTCGCCCGCGACAACCTCTTCGGCACCCAGTTCCATCCGGAAAAAAGCCAGAAGCTGGGGCTGACGATCCTGAGCAACTTCCTGAAGTGGTCCCCATGACCTTCACCCTCTACCCCGCGATTGACCTGAAAGACGGCGCCTGCGTCCGCCTGCTGCGCGGCGAGATGGACGCAGCCACCGTGTTCAACACCGACCCCGCCAACCAGGCCGCCGCCTTCGCGCAAATGGGCTTTACCCATCTCCATGTCGTCGACCTCAACGGCGCCTTCGAAGGCCAGCCCATCAACCGCGCCGCCGTCGCCGGCATCCTGAAAGCCACCGCTGCCACAGTCCAGCTCGGCGGCGGCATCCGCACCCGCGCCCAGATCGACGCCTGGCTGGAGGCCGGCATCGCCCGCGTCATCCTCGGCACAGCGGCGCTCCGCGACCCCGAGCTCGTGAAAACCGCCGCCCGCGCCCTGCCGGGACGCATCGTTGTCGGCATCGACGCGAAAGAGGGCATGGTCGCCGTCGAAGGCTGGGCCGAGACCAGCGACATGTGCGCCACCGAACTTGCGAAAGCCTTCGAAGGCTGCGGCGTCGCCGCCATCATCGCCACCGACATCAGCCGCGACGGCCTGAAGACCGGCGTGAACATTCCGTTCACGGCAGAACTCGCCAACACCGTCACCATCCCCATCATCGCCAGCGGCGGCGTCAAAAGCGTCGACGACATCCGCGCACTAAGAGCGAGCGGCGCCCCCATCGCCGGCACCATCCTGGGCCGGGCGCTGTATGATGGAGATATTGATGCGGCGGAGGCGGTCAGGGCGGCTGCCTAAAGCTGGCCGCGCGCCCGGGCACGACCTTACCGCATCAATACCCAAACGCTGTAAACGCACAGCCCCCCAATGGCGGCCCGCCAGAGCCGGCGCTCGATCCGGCGGACAGACCATAAGGGCCGTATACAGATTATGCCGGCCGGAACGGACATTGCGAACCGCTCCGTCAGCGCGGCGTCACGCAGTTGGACCCAGATCAACAGCTTAAAGGACAACATCGCGAGGACGTGCGCGGGAAGCCGCCCGCGCTGTGCCGGCGGCCGGGGCGAGGAGCGCACCGCTTCGCCCAGCTACTCGCGTCGCAGCCGTCCTCCCATCGCCGGATTGTTCATCACTGCGCCGCTGCGTCCGAACCCGGGCAGCTTACGAGGTTCCATATGCTACGGATAACAGATCGTCCCGCCACCGTGATCCCGCGCCGCTGATCCGCTCGCGGCCACGCTTGCCGCCTTCAGCCTGAGCGCCTGCCCGCCATCACAAAGGACGGGGCCCCATGCCGGACTATCGCTCTGCGCGTCTCCTTGAAGGGGCAATGACCCATCAACACCCCGGAAGCCGCCCCGGTTGCGCCCGCGCTGCGCCGGGCAGCCCTCGCCGCCGCGCCAGAAAGCCCGTCAGGCCGGCACGCGGATCGGCCCCGGCGCGGGCGCATCGCCCACCGCACGGTTCTTGCCTGCCGCCTTGGCGCGGCACAGCGCACGGTCCGCCCGGCTCAGCAGCCCAGACACCGTGTCGCCCTCTCGCGCGAGGCAA
>CALGEF010000011.1 GCA_937881755.1 uncultured Acidobacteriota bacterium | reverse complement strand
TGCCCCTCTCCGGCCGGCTGCGCACGTGGGCGGCCCTCGCCGCGATGATCTTCGCAGAGCCTGATTTCCTGCTGCTGGACGTGCCGGCCAACAATCTTGACCGCAAGAGACGTGCGGCGGCGGAGTAGAGGTCCATCTGGTTCGAGCACTGATCCTAAGCGTTCACCCGCCTGTCCCGGCAGGCGGGGGCCAGCGTCAGGGGGAGGAAACAATATTGGCCGCTGCAGCTTCGATCTCGGCATGCGCAGTGGCAGGCGTGCCTGCCGGTCCCCAACAGGCCGCCGCGTGCAGGGTGATGGCCGCGGCGGCCAGGGATCGTATCAGGGGCGGACCTTGAATGGCTCGTGCCAGCCTTTCGGGGAGGTGGAGAATATCTCATAGCCGGTTTCGGTGACGCCGATGGAATGCTCGAACTGGGCCGAAAGCTGGCGGTCGCGCGTCACGGCGGTCCAGCCATCCGGGAGGATGGCGGCATCCTTGCGACCGAGGTTCAGCATCGGCTCCACCGTGAAGAACATGCCGGCCTTCATCACCGGGCCTGTTCCGTAGGCGGAGGAATGCACGACGTTCGGCTCGTCATGGAACAGGCGCCCGAGGCCATGCCCGCAGAACTCGTCGACCACGGAGACGCGGTTGAGGCGTGCCACTTCGCTGATCGCGCCGCCGATGTCGCCGAAGCGCGCGCCGGGCTTGATCTGCGCGATGCCGGCCATCATGGCCTCGTAGGTCACTTCCATAAGGCGCTCGGCCTTGCGCTTCACGTCGCCAACGCCGTACATCCGGCTGTGGTCACCGTGCCAGCCATCGACGATCAGCGTCACGTCGATGTTGGCGATGTCGCCGTCCTTCAGCGCCTTGGGGCCGGGGATGCCGTGGCAGATCACGTGGTTCACCGAGATGCACGAGGCGTGGCGATAGCCGCGGTAGCCGATGGTGGCCGAGGTCGCGCCATGATCATACACGAACTCATAGATCCGTCGGTCGAGATACTCGGTCGTGACGCCCGGCTTGACCTCGGGAACCAGCATGTCGAGGCACTCGGCGACCAGTCGGCCAGCGCCGCGCATGCCCTCGAAGCCCTCGGGGCCGTGGGTGCGGATTTCGCCCGTGCGCAGGGGCAGTAGGAGCTCTGTGTCTGTCATCAGCGCAATATGGCAGGCTGCGTACCCGTTTTCCACTCCCTTCTTGCCGAAACGGCTGCCCCCTGCCAGTTAGCGGGCCAGAAAACAGGCCAGAAATTTCCAAGGGAGACACCGCATGCACAAACCCCTGTCCGTCCAGGCGGCCAGCCTCGCCTTGCTCGCCGTACTCGGCCTCGCGGCCTGCGCCAGCGCGCCGCCGGCCGCTGAAGCGCCCGCGCCGGTCTCTCTTGCCGCTGAGACGCCCCCCCCGGCTTTCAGCGCGGAGGGAATCGCCGCGCTGGAGGCCCGCATGGCGGCCTATGTCGAGGACGGTGCGGCGAAGGGTATTGCAACCCGTCTGGTGCGCGGCGGCGAGGTGATCAGCAATGTCCGCTACGGCATCCGCCGCGAGGCCGATGCCGCGCCGGTGGAAGAGGACACGATCTGGCGGGTCTATTCGATGTCGAAGCCGGTGACCGGCGTCGCGCTGCTGACGCTCTGGGAAGAGGGCGCGTTCCAGCTGGACGATCCGGTCACGAAATACTTTCCGGAAATCGAGGGCCTGCAGGTGTTCACCGGCCTTGATGCGGCGGGCGAACCTGTCCTCGTGCCCGCCACCCGGCCCGCAACCATCCGGGAACTGATGAGCCATACGGCCGGCTTCGGCTACGGCCTGCGAGGTGGGGACTATGTCAACGACATGTTCCAGAAGAAGCAGGTGTTCCAGTCCCCCACGATGGCGGAGATGGTCACCCGCGTCGCCAGTATTCCCCTGCTGCACCAGCCAGGCGAAGTCTGGGACTATTCCATTGCGGTCGATCTGCAGGGCGCGCTGATCGAGCGGCTGTCCGGCCAGACGTTGGGCGAGTTCTTCGAGGCGCGGCTGTTTGGCCCACTGGACATGAAGGATACCGGTTTCTTTGTTCCGGAGGCGGACTATGACCGTTTCTCGGATGTCTGGGGCTGGAGCCCTGAGCAGGGGGCGTTCGCGGCTCTGCCCATGCCCGCATTCCAGTACCGCGAAGGGATGATCGCTTTTGAAGGCGGCGGGCACGGGCTCGTCAGTACGATGGACGATTTTGCGCGCTTTGCCGAGATGCTGGCAAATGGCGGCAGCCTCGACGGCGTCCGGATCCTGAAGCCGGAAACCGTCGCGATGATGGCGACCGATGTGCTGCCCGAAGGCGCCTTCCTCGGCTTTGACGGCACCGCCAGCAGCGAAGCGGCAGGCGTCGGCTTCGGCCTTAACGTTGCGGTGATCCGCGACGCCGGGAATGACCGCGGCTTTCCGCAGGGCGCCTATACCTGGGGCGGTGCAGCAGGCACTTGGTTTTGGGTGGACCCAGCAAACCGGCTCTACTTCGTCGGCATGGTGCAACGCTTTGGCCAGGGCGGCCCGGCTTTCGGCGCGCGAACGGAATCGGCTGGCCTGGTCTACAAGGCTCTGGAAACGGCCGAATGACAAACCCCACCGCCGCCGTCCTCCTGATCGGGGACGAACTCCTCTCCGGCCGCACGCGGGATATCAACCTGCAGCAGGTCGCGCAGTATCTTGAGCCGCTCGGCATCCCGGTGATGGAGTGCCGCACGGTGCCGGACATCGAGGCCGAAATCGTCGCCGCCGTGAACGCCCTGCGCGCCAAGTACACCTATGTCTTCACGACCGGCGGCATTGGCCCGACGCACGATGACATCACGGCGGACGCCATCGCCGCCGCCTTCGGCGTCGGCATTTCGGAACATCCGGACGCGATCCGCGACATGGCCGCCCGCTACGCGGCCATGAACACCGAGTTCACCGCCCCCCGGCGCCGCATGGCCCGCGTTCCGCATGGCGCAAGCCTCGTCGCCAACCCCGTCTCCGGCGCGCCGGGCTTCCAGACGGAGAACGTGTTCACGCTCGCCGGCGTGCCGCAGATCGTCCGGGCGATGCTGGAGGATATCGGGCCACGGCTTGAGACCGGCGCAGTGGTTCACAAGGTGACCGTCAAGGGCAAGGGACTGCGCGAGGGGGATCTGGCCGTGAAGCTGGGCGAGATCGATGCGGCCGCGACGCTGGTTTCGGTCGGCTCCTATCCCTGGTACCTGGCCGCTGACAATCACGGCGTCTCCCTCGTCGCCCGCTCGATCGACCCTGCGGCCCTGGGCGCCGTGCGCCAGCAACTCGTTGAACTGGCCGAATCCCTCGGCGTCAAACCGGAAATCGAATCATGAGCTTCATCACCCGCACCCCCGTCCTCTGGACGCTCTTTGTGCTGACGGTTGCGCTGACGCTGGCCTTCGGGGCCTCAGCGCCTATGGTCGGTGGCCAGTTCCTCGACATGGTATCAAAGCCTGAAGATACGCGTGCCCTGTTCGACGCGATGACGCCGGGCGAGCGAAGCGCGCACTTCTGGCTTACGGTCTTTCTCGATACCGCCTACCCGTTGTCTTTCGGCCTCTTCTTCGCGGGGATGGCCTGGCGCTTCTTCGGCAAGCTTGGCCCGTTTGCCGCAATCCCCGGTTTCGTCGTGCTGATCGTCGATCTCACCGAGAACACGCTGCAGGCGATCACGCTTTCGGGCGCGGCCTATGTGCTGGAGCCGAAGGAATGGGTCTCGCCGCTGAAGATGAACCTGTTCTATCTCGCAGCCCTCATCGCGCTGGTCGCGGCAGGCATCGCGCTCTACCGGGTCATCACGAAGAAGAAGGCCTAGTACCCGGAATCACAGGTGCCTGATACGGTGGTTGTTGAAAAAGGCGTTGG
>CALGEF010000010.1 GCA_937881755.1 uncultured Acidobacteriota bacterium | reverse complement strand
GCCCTATAGGGGCGCGCCCCTCCTAACCCATTATGCTATCTGTGCCCGTTTGTGTCCTATGGGGCCGAAGGCACTGATGCCGATTGCAGCGCCAAGACTACGGTAACTGGCGAAGGCTCAACTGCATCTTTCTGAATATCGGACTTGCTGATATACAATCCGAATCATTGCGACTCGGAGATCTGGCCAGATGACTAACCAATTGCTCGTGGTGGATCCATCCACCCGACTCGACATCATAAAGGGATTGGCCAGCGAGGTCCGGATATCGATCCTCAGGCTGCTGGGCACAGAGGGTCCCCGAAACGTCAACCAGATAGCCGATGAACTCGGGTTGCCCCAGTCGACCGTCTCGTCAAACCTTCAGGTACTTGAGGATGTGGGCCTTGTCATCACCAAGTCCCAAAAGGCCAAGAAGGGTAGCCAAAAGATTTGCGAATCCGTCTTTTCGGAAATTCTCGTGGCCTTCGAAAGTCGACGTCCGACTGCCGCCAACGAGATCGAGGTGGCCATGCCACTGGGACTTTATACCCAATGCGAGGTGACCGGACCCTGCGGATTGTGCGGGCGCGACGGGGTGATCGGCCTTCTGGATGTGCCCGACACTTTCCTTGATCCCGAACGGATGAAGGCTGGTTTACTGTGGTTTACTCGCGGTTTCGTGGAATATCAGTTCCCGAACAATGCCAAGCTGACCAATACCCATCCAACCGCCCTTGAGTTCTCGATGGAGTTGAGTTCAGAGGTGCCGGGCACAAGTGCCGACTGGCCGTCCGACATATTTCTTGAGGTGAATGGCGTCGACGTGGCCACCTGGACGTCGCCCGGCGATTTCGGCGACAAGCGCGGGGTGTTCACCCCTGATTGGTGGAAACTCACCGGCTCTCAGTATGGCAAACTCAAAACCTGGCGGATCAATGGATCGGGGTCTTATGTCGACGGGGTCAAGGTGTCGGACGTCACACTTGATACGCTGACCATCAATGAACATCGCTCGATCCGTATCCGCATCGGCGTGCGCGAGGATGCCGAACATCCGGGTGGGATCAACATTTTTGGCCGGGGCTTTGGCAACTATGACCAGGACATCATAATGCGTCTTCGGGTATAAACCCGCTTGACGGATTTCCCATTTCCCATAGCATACCAGTAACTCCGGTACTGACCGGGGATTCGGCTTGGTTTGGGAGGACGGTCGATGGAAGCCAAAGTCACCGCGCATGGGCGGTTCACGATCGCCGAGATCGATAAACGCTTGTACGGTTCATTTCTAGAGCATCTTGGACGGGCGGTTTACACCGGAATTCACGAACCTGGACACCCAACGGCAGACGCCAACGGGATGCGTCGGGACGTCATTGACCTCGTCAGAGAGCTTGACACTCCGATCTGCCGCTATCCGGGCGGCAACTTCGTGTCCGCCTACAACTGGGAAGACGGGATCGGGCCGCAGGATCAGCGCCCTACCCGACTGGACCTTGCCTGGCGGACGTCCGAGTCGAACCAGGTCGGCATTCACGAATACGCCGCATGGGCTGAGGCCGCGAATACCGAAATGATGCTTGCCATCAACCTTGGCTCGCGCGGCCTTGATGAGGCGCGTGCCTTTGTTGAATACGTCAACCATCCCGGCGGCACCTACTGGTCGGATCTGCGTCGCCAGAACGGTCAGGCCGATCCCTGGGGTGTCAAGGTCTGGTGTCTGGGCAACGAGATGGACGGCCCTTGGCAGGTCGGTCACAAATCTGCCGAGGAGTACGGCCACCTGGCCAATGAGACCGCCAAGGCTTTGCGGGCGTTTGACAAATCCCTAGAGCTTATCGTTTGTGGATCGTCCCATTCGAACATGCCGACCTACCCGCAGTGGGAGGCCAGCGTCCTTGAAGCGACCTATGATCAGGTCGATTACATCTCGCTGCACATGTACTTCGAAAACCACGAGAAAAACACCGCCGAGTTTTTGGCACTGCCGGAAAAGCTGGACAAGTATATCGGCACGGTCTCGGGAGTGATTGACTATGTAAAGGCCAAGAAGCGATCCAAGCGGGATGTCAAAATCTCGTTCGACGAATGGAACGTCTGGTATCATGAGCGTGAGGAAGACGCCCGTCGCATGGCCGAATGGGACTGGCCACATGCGCCAAGGCTGTTGGAAGACATCTACAACTTTGAAGATGTCTTGCAGGTCGGTTGTATCCTGAACACCTTTATCCGCCGTTCGGATGTGGTCAGTATTGCCTGTATTGCCCAGTTGGTGAACGTGATCGCACCGATCATGACAGAGCCTGGAGGCATTTCCTGGCGGCAGACGATCTACTACCCGTTCAAGTTCGCCTCGGCCCACGGTCGCGGCACGGCGCTGCGGCTGGATGTGGACTGCCCCACCTATGACGCCGATGTCGCCTCGAACGTGAAATACCTTGATATCGCAGGCGTTCATGACGGTGACGCAGGCACCCTGTCCTTCTTTGCCATCAACCGGAACGGGGCCGAAACCATGGATGTAACCCTGGGCCTCGAAGGGTTCGGGGCGGCCAAGTCGGTCGAACATACCTTGATCAAACACGATGATCTTGAAGCAAGAAATACGCTGAGCGCACCAATGACAGTTGTGCCAGAAGCCGGCAATGGAGCTAAGATCGAAGGAAACGGGCTTCGCCTGACGCTGCCGCCCTATAGCTATTCGATGGTGCGCGTCATGTTGTGACGATGGGCCCGCGGGGTTGTGAGGAGCCCGCAGGTTCAAAGACCATATCCGCGAAACGGATATAAATTCACCGGCCGCAAGAGGAGGCGGCCATCAACGGGAGGACAACGAATGACCAATTACAAAGTAACGGGTAGCGTTATGCTGCTCGCCGGTTTCATGTCCACGGCGGCACAGGCCGAAGTGGTCGTGGAGTGGTGGGATTTCCTGGGCGGCGGCGACGGCGTGCGGATGAAGCAGCTGATCGAAGAATTCAACGCCGAACATGCTGGCGAGATCAGCATCCAGGCAACGACCCTGGAATGGGGTGTTCCTTTCTACACGAAGGTTCAGACCTCGGTCGCAGTCGGTGAAGCACCCGACATCATGACCTATCACGCCAGCCGCATTCCGCTGGCCGTGTCGCAAAACGTCCTGAGCGAGATCACCGCCGATGACTGGGCCACCATGGGCCTTGGCGAAGGCGATTTCGCCTCTGCCACCTGGGACGCGGTCACAATTGACAGCGCGCAGTATGCGGTGCCGTTGGATACCCACCCGATCGTTCTGTATTACAACAAGGAATTGTTGAGTGCAGCGGGCGTGCTGACCGATGATGGCGTCCCGATGGGCATGGACAGCCTTGAGGGCTTCACCGAAACCATGCGGGCCCTGCAATCCAACGGGGTGAAGTTCCCGCTGGGCTCTGTGACTGCGGACGGTAACTTCATGTTCCGTACCATCTACTCTCTTGTTGGCCAGCAGGGCGGCGAGTTGATCACCGACGGGGAGTTCCTGACCGGTGACAACGCCGAAAAGCTGGCAAACGCATTGGCCGTGCTTCAGGACTGGACCAACGAAGGACTTCAGTCCACCTACACCGATTATCCCGCAACTGTCGCCCTGTTCACCAGTGGCGAAGCGGCGATGATGATCAACGGTGTCTGGGAAGTCCCCACGATGACCGACCTGAATGCCGCGGGGAACCTGTTTGAGTGGGGTGCCGTGGAACTGCCGATGATCTTTGATCAGCGCGCCACCTATGCCGACAGCCACAGCTTTGCCATCCCGGCAGGCGACATGGACCCCGAGACCCGGGCGGCGACGCTTGAAGTCATGTCCTGGATGCTGAAGAACTCCTTGTTCTGGGCAACGGCAGGCCACATCCCGGCCTATGCGCCGGTGACCGCAACGGCTGAATACGCCGCGATGGAACCCAACGCGACCTACTCCCCGTTGACCGCCAACATGATCTTCGATCCCAAGTCGCCGCTTGCCGGTGTTGCGGGTCCGATCTTTGACGTCATGTCCACCTATTTCGTCCCGACCCTGAACGGCGAAATGGACCCGACCGAGGCCGTCGAAGAGATCATCATCGAACTCAACGACATGTAATCCGGAAAAATCGGGGCGGCCTTCGGGCCGCCCTACCCCCCCTACCCGGAGGCAGGCACCGTGTTACGAAACACCAGACGCGAAACTCTCGTCGCCCTTGTTCTGATTGCGCCATTTCTTGCGATCTACGGGCTGACCTTTGTCTATCCAACCGTCGCAATGGTGAACCTGTCGTTTACGGACGCACCCTTGATCGGTCCCGGGCAATGGGTGGGTTTTGACAACTATACAAGGCTGGCAGGCGAACGCAGGTTCGACACAGCATTTTGGAACACCGCCTACTTCGTAGCACTTTCTGTCATTCCCGGCACATTCGTGGCCATGGTGATCGCCCTCGGCGTAAGCCGGTTGACGGGTCGGATGCAGGCGCTGGTGCTGGCGCTGTTCTTCCTGCCATATATTCTGCCCGTGTCGGTCGTGTACCGCCTTTGGGACTGGACCCTGAATTTTCAATTTGGCATCGCGATGTATGTCTTTGACATCTGGGGCATCGAGCGCGTGCCGATCTTCAAGACGACGACATGGTTCATGCCTGCCGTGGCTTTCGTGACAATCTGGTGGACCTGCGGATTTTCGATCCTGCTGTTTCTTGCTGGTCTGCGCGCAATCCCGGCCGAGATTTACGAAGCCGCCTCATTAGACAACACAGGACGTTGGACGATGTTTCGGCGCATCACCTGGCCCCTGCTTTGGCCGGTGACGGCGCTGGTGACGACGATCCAGTTGATCCTGCAACTGAAGATCTTTGATCAGGTCTACCTATTCTCGACCGGCGGGCGTCCCAACGACAACCTTGTGCTTGTCTACTATATTTTCCAACGGGCCTTCGTGAACAACCAGGGCGGACGGGCGGCGGCCATTGCGGTTGTCTTGTTCCTGATCGTGGTGATCGTTTCGGTCCTGAACTTTCAACTCATGCGACTGGCGGAGCGACGTAAATGACCGCCTCAAGTGCACGCCAGATCAACCTTGTCGGCGGGATCATTACCCTGCTGACATTGATCATCGCCGTTCTTTGGGCCTTTCCGATCTATTGGGGCATCGTCAGCTCTCTCAAGCCCGAGAACGAAGTGGTCCGCCCTTATATCGAGCTGTGGCCCGAGACGCTGACCTTTGAACATTACATCTTTGCGCTGACCGAGACGCAGATCGGGCGCTGGTACATCAATTCCATCGCCACAGCGGTGGGGGCAACGATCCTAACCATCTCGACGTCAATGCTGGTCGGCTATGCCTTGTCACAACTGCGCTTTCCGCTGCGGCGTCCGCTGTATTGGCTGATCCTGGCCAGCTTCATGGTTCCCACGCAGACCTTGATCATCAATCACTTTGTGCTGGTGGCCAATATGGGCCTGCTCAACACTTGGGCCGGGATCATCCTGCCGCAACTGATCAATCCGGTGGTGATCATTGTCTACAAACAGTTCTTCGATCAGGTGCCGCGGGATTTCCGCGAGGCAGCGGTGATGGACAACGCGGGCGAATTCCGCATCCTGTTCAAGGTCTACATGCCGATGAACTGGGGCGTCACAACGGCGCTGGCGATCGTGACCTTTATCTGGTCTTGGAATTCATTTCTGTGGCCGTTCCTGGCAGTCACCAAGACCGAGATGATGACAATCACGGTGGGCATCACCCAGGTGAGCGATGCCTTTGGTGTCTACTACGCAAGTCAGCTTGCAGCGGCGGTCCTCGCGGGCCTGCCTGTCGCACTTGCGTATCTATTGTTCCAGCGGCGGGTGACGCAGGCCATCACGCTAAGTGCTGGCATCAAGGGTTAGGGGAAAAACGTGGCAGAGATAATTCTCGACAAGGTATCGAAAAGCTTTGGTTCCGTCCGGGTGATCAACGAAGTATCCCTGACGATCCAATCGGGCGAGTTTGTCGTGTTCCTTGGGCCGTCGGGGTCGGGCAAGTCTACCTTGCTTCGGATGATCGCCGGTCTTGAAACAATCGACGACGGCCGCCTTTTGATCGGTGGCAAGGAAAGCCAGACATTGCCCCCGGGGCAGCGCAACGTGGCAATGGTTTTCCAGAACTACGCGCTTTATCCCCATATGACGGTGCGCGACAACATGGCCTTCGGCCTGCGTAACATCAAGATGGCCGCACCCGAGGTGGAGCGTCGGGTGCAGGACGCGGCCCGCATGCTCGAAATGGACGCCCTTCTGGATCGGCGACCGTCCGAGCTGTCAGGCGGCCAGCGCCAGCGCGTCGCCATCGGGCGGGCTATCGTCAAGGAACCGGCCGCCTTTTTGTTTGACGAGCCGCTGTCAAACCTCGATGCCGCCCTGCGCGTCCGCACGCGGGTCGAGCTTGCCGAGCTGCATCAGCGCATGAACTCGACCATGATCTACGTCACGCATGACCAGACCGAGGCGATGACCATGTCGGACCGGATCGTCATCCTGAACGATTGCCGGATCGAGCAGATCGGAACACCGATGGAGGTCTATACCCGCCCCGCCTCGCGCTTTGTCGCGGGCTTCATCGGCAGCCCTTCGATGAACTTCCTCAAGGGCAGCTACAAGGACGGAGCGATGACCCTTCTGGACGGGTCGCGTATTGCAGCCCGCGTCGCAGTGCCCGAAGCCGACACCTACGAACTTGGCATTCGGCCCGAGGCGGTGAAAGTCTGCGAAGGCGAAGGCGACACCAAGGGCCAGGTCAAGGTCGTCGAACATCTTGGCGAACGAACACTCGTCCACGTCCATCTGTCGGATGGATCGGCCATCGTGGCACAGGATGGCGGACGGTCGCAGGTTCAGCCGGGGGATGAAGTCGCGCTCCGTTTCGATATCAGTGAACTGCACCTGTTCGACTCGTCCGGCAAGGCCTGGCATGCGGAATGACGACGGCGCTGTCTTCCGTTCCCTTCAGCAAGGTTTCCATCACAGGGGCGTTTTGGTCAGAACGGTTGGCCACGATCATCGAAAGGACGATCCCCAGTCAGTATGAGCGGCTGACGGAATACGGCATTCTGGACAGCCTCAAGCTGCCGCAACCTTCGCCGCCTTTGCGGATCCCCGAGAACCGGCATGGTTTCTCCACCCAGATCTTCTGGGACAGCGATGTTGGGAAGTGGATCGAAGCCGCCTCTTATGCCCTGTCGTTTCGAAGGGATGCAAAGATCGAGGCGCAGATAGAGGCCATCATTGATGACCTTGAACAGGCGCAGTCGCCCGATGGTTACCTTAATTGCTGGTATCTGGGCCGGGACCCCGACAACCGCTGGACCAACCTGCGCGACAATCACGAGCTTTATTGCGCGGGCCACCTGCTGGAAGGGGCGATAGCCTATTGGCAGGTCACAGGCCGGGACCGCCTTTTGTCGGTCCTTCGCCGTTATGTGGACCATATCGCCTACGTCTTTGGACCGAGCGAAGACCAGCGCAAGGGGTATCCGGGGCACCAAGAGCTTGAACTGGCGCTGATCAAGTTGTGGCAGGCCACCGGTGACAAGGCGGCATTGGACCTCGCACGCTACTTCATCGACGAGCGCGGAGCGCAGCCCCACTACTTTGACGTTGAGGCCAGGGCGAGGGGCGAAGACCCGTCCGACTTCTGGGCCAAGTCCTATGAATACAATCACTCCCATCTGCCGGTCCGCGATCAAACCAAGGTCGTGGGCCATGCTGTCCGCGCCATGTATATGTATGCGGCCATGGCCGATCTGGCCGCCATTGATGACGACGAAGGCCTCAAGACCGCCTGCGAGGCCCTCTGGGCGGACCTGACCGAGCGGCGGATGTATGTGACAGGGGGCTTTGGCCCCTCTGCCTCGAACGAGGGGTTCACCACTGACTGGGACCTGCCGAACGAGACCGC
The DNA here is from genome assembly GCA_937881755.1 of uncultured Acidobacteriota bacterium. GTDB lineage: Bacteria > Pseudomonadota > Alphaproteobacteria > Caulobacterales > Hyphomonadaceae > Hyphomonas. The sequence continues at coordinate 1,882 of CALGEF010000010.1, read as the reverse complement.
CTATGCGGAAACCTGTGCCTCCTGCGCGATGGTGTTCTGGGCGGCCAGGATGTTGAACCTTGATCTGGACGGACGCTACGGCGACATCCTTGAACTGGCGCTTTACAACAACGTCCTGTCGGGGCTGTCCCGGGACGGCACCCAGTATTTCTACGACAACACGCTGGCAAGCGACGGGTCGCACCAGCGCTGGGACTGGCACCCCTGCCCGTGCTGCACGATGAACGTCTCGCGGCTCGTCGCCTCAGTCGGTGGGTACTACTACGGCACCAATGCGGATGGGATCGCGATCCACATGTATGGCGGGGCCCGGGTTTCGCTTGAGGTTGGCGGCACAGGGGTCACGCTGGACGAAACCTCGGCCTATCCCTGGGACGGCGCCATCCGTATCGCGGTCTCGCCGGATCAGCCGATGGAGTTCTGTCTTTCCCTGCGCATTCCGGCCTGGTCGGGGCAAAGCACCGTGCGCGTCAACGGGGTCACACAGGACGTCGCCATCGACCGGGGGTATGCGCGCCTGTCGCGGCTCTGGTCCCTTGGGGATGTTGTCGAAGTTCAGTTGCAGATGCGCCCGGAACGCCTTTGGTCCCATCCCATGGTGGCTGCTGACCGGGGCTGCGTTGCCCTGCGGCGGGGTCCGCTGGTCTATTGCGCCGAGGCGGTCGACAATGACGTCGCACCTGACCTTGTAAGGCTCCCCGACACCGGGGCGCTGACGGCGGAAGCCTCCGACAGTCTTGGCGGCATCGTCATGCTGACCGCCGATGCAACGGTACTGCAAACCAGTGACTGGGGCGCCGACCTGTATCGGACCAGTCCTCCGACAACCCGACCGACCACCCTTCGACTGATCCCCTATTACCTCAGGGCAAACCGATCCCCCTCAGCCATGCGGGTTTGGATCGAAACCTAACGGCCGTCATGGACGACCCGGTTGTGGCCGGATAGGACCAAGCCGTCGCAACCTGCCACACCAGCGCCCGCGCCAGTGCCGACTTTGTCGACAGCGTGTTCCTTGATACGGAACCTTGTCCCGTTGACCGGAACTTCGCTCCCGGTCATGATTTTCGCATTGGACGAAGGGGGAAAGCTCATGCTGATCATCAACAACGAGATGGTGTTCCGACTGCTGAAGATGGAGGACTGTATCGCCGCTCAGGAACACGCCTTCCGTCAGATCCCGACAGGCGGCGCGATCCATCGACCCCGGATCGACATGTATGTGCCCAGCAAGCGTGACGACGGCTACTATCGTTGGGGCACCATGGAAGGCGCCAATGACGGATTCTTCGCGATCCGTATGAAATCAGACGTGATCCATTGGCCAGAAGACGAAAACGGCAACTGGACCGAGGAAAAATACTGCGTTGAACCTGGAACCTACTGTGGCCTGATCATGCTCTTGTCGACCGAAACCGGCGAGCCGCTGGCCTTTATCAACGACGGCGCCTTGCAGCATATGCGGGTGGGCGGAGGGGCCGCACTCGGGGCAAAGTACCTGGCCCGCGAAGACAGTGAGACCGTCGGCATGATTGGATCAGGAGGGATGGCGCGGACATTCCTTGAGGGCTTTTGCTGCGTTCGCAACATCAAGCGATGCAAGATCTATTCGCCGACCAAAGCGAACCGCGATGCCTATGCCGTCGAGATGGAAGCAAAGCTGGGGATCGAGGTCATCCCTGTTGACAGCGCGGAAGAGGCGGTCAAGGGCTGTGATATCCTCAGCACCTGCACCGATAGCATGAAACCGGTCTACGACGCCGACTGGATCAAACCCGGTATGCACGTCACCAATCTGGGACGCCGCGAGATGCCAGAAGCGGCGATCAGCAAGTTTGACGTCGTCATCCGGCAGGGAACAGCCGGGTTGCAGATGAAGCAG
>CALGEF010000009.1 GCA_937881755.1 uncultured Acidobacteriota bacterium | reverse complement strand
CGGCTCGCGCGCGGCACCGCCTGGCTGGACGCCGGCACCTTCGACGGCCTGATCCAGGCCTCGCAGTTCGTACAGACCATCGAGAAGCGCCAGGGTCTCAAGATTGCGTGCCCGGAAGAAGTCGCCTGGCGCTGCAACTTCATTGATGATGCCCAGCTTGAGCGCCTCGCCGACGGCTACAGGAACGAGTACGGCGACTACCTGCGCAACGTGCTGGCGATGCCGCACGCTTAGGCGGTCTCAGACCTGGCTGTTTCGCCCGGATTATCGCGCGAGCCGCAGCCCGGACTGAAGCGCCCGGTGGTGGTCCCCGGATGACGGCCTATTGCGAAAGCCGCACATGGACGCGCCGCTGGCTCATCCGGATCGGATTCCACGCCATCAGCTGCGCGATGTCGCGCGACGGCGCGCGCGGCATTACGCGCCATTGCGGAGATATCCGCAGACGGAAGGACCCGGATACACCGTCACAGAGGCCCCGAAGCATGGGAAGGAACCGGGGCGTGAAGCTGTTGCGCGCGAGGATGTACAAGGTGAGGGCGATATGACCGGGCAGGGTGAGGGCGAGGAGCCCCGCCGGCATGTTCTTGGCATAGGTCCAGACCCGGTTGCGGGTCCCGTGATAGGTCGAGAACTCACTCTCGCGGCCGGATATGGCGCTTCCCGCATGTTCGATGACAGCGTCAGGCACAAACCTGCAATCTTCGCCGAGCAGCTGGAGGCGGAACCCGAGATCCACGTCCTCGCAATAGCAGAAGAAGCGTTCATCAAATCCGCCTGCGGACAAAAACAGATCCCGGTCATAAACGGCGCTGGCCCCGCACGCGCTGAAACAGAAACCGGGCCCGGGAAGTTCGCCGGCCGCGCGGCCAAATCCCCCGCGCCAGGGAAATCCGAACAGGAGGTAGGCATCCCCGGCCCCGTCGAGCGTGCCCGGGTCGTCCAGCAGGAACTGCGCAGACGCAAAGGTGCGGGTCCCGGGGTGGACGGCGGCGGCGCGTTGCAAAGCCGCAAGCCAGCCGGGCGACGCCCTCGCATCCGGATTGAGAAGGGCGATCCAGGCGCCCCTGGCCCGCGCCGCGGCGAGGTTGTTGCCGCGTGCAAACCCGTGATTTTCAGCCTCGCGCATCAGCGTGAACGCCGGCAGCCCGTCCGTGTCGAGGGTGCCGAGAGAGCCATCCGTCGACGCATTGTCGATCAGGATGACCTCGAAGTTGCGGTAGGTCTGCGCCTTGAGTGAATCGATCGCGCCCTGGAGGAAGGCGCCGGCATTGAAATTCACGATGATAACGGAAAATTCAGGGGCAGTTTCCACGCAAACTCGCTCCATCGCTTCCGGCCTGCCCAATAAGGCCCGGCTCCGCTCCCTTGCAACCCTTCTACTGCGTCATCCGGGTCCAGAGCTGCATCGCGCCGCAGGTGTCAGGCGACTGCAGCGCTGCACGCCCGGCCTGCGTGAACTGGTCGGATTCAGACGCCGCCCAGACGCCTGCCGCGGCATCGAACGTCGTGAAGCCGACGGCTGAAAGCCCGCGTGAAATTCTTGAACAGATCAGCCGCGCCGTGTCCACGTCGCCGGTCTCGTTGAGGCTGGTGATCTGGTCGCTGAGTTCGAGGCGCGAGAAGATGTAGTCATAGACACGCAGGTCCGTGCCGACATTGAAAGACAGGATGTCGGCGGAGCTTACGCCCTCGAAGTCCGGCGCGCCGTCATCGCCGCCAAAGGTATTGGCCGTGAAAACCGACGGGATCGGCGGCTCGAGATAGACCACCCATTTGCCGATGCCTTCCTTCTTCTGCGTGTTCTTGATGTTCGCCGCCGGCGGCAGCTCGGCGCGGATGATCAGGATCGGGTCGGGTGTCCAGGACTTGATCGCGAATGCCCCTGTCGATTCTTCGGTGATCGACTGGCCGAACAGCGAGGTCGACTGCGTGCTGAGGAAGTTGGAGGCCTGCAGCATCGCCGGCGCGTTGAAGAACGTCACCAGCGCCGAGGTTGGTGCAATCAGGTTCGCCGCTGTCTGCAGCGCATTCATGACGTTCGCCCCGGCGGAGGAGGCGCGCTCGTCGGAGAGCTGGATGCGGAACCGGCCCTCGATCATCGTGTTCGGGCTGACCTTGAAGTAGGGCGTCGCGTAGACCGAAATGCTCTCGTTCGTCGCCCAGGCTTCGCCCTTGGCATTGTCGGAGCGGAAGGTGGAGGAAAACAGCGCCTTGGTTGTCCTGATGTCCGGATTGGAGATATCGAAGTCGGCAATCAGCGTGCGCGTGACATTGCGCGAACCCATCAGCGTCCGGGACAGCCAGCCGCGGCTCTCCTTGTCATAGTCGCGCGTTTCCTTTTTCGACTTGCGCCCGTCGCCGGCAACCCCCGCGACGTCGTAGCTGTCGGGATCGAGCGTCACGATCTGGATCCGTGTGTAGCGGTCCTGGAGTGCAAGGCCATTGCCGGCGACCAGGATGTCCTGTTCAATCGCGACATCGATATAGGGCAGGTAGTCCTGCACCGGTGTCGCCGTCCGGCTGGCCTCGCGAAACGCCGCTCGCGACGCGGCTATGCCTGGAGCCCCTGCGCCCGTGGGCGGCAGGCTTTCATACGCATCTTCAAGTTCCAGATACTTGTCCGGATAGGCGCCCGCACCCCGGTCGATGTCGATCGGGTCTGGCTGCGCTGCCGGCGGTGGAGGCGCCGGCATGGGTGCCGGTTCGGCAGATGTCGGCACGTCCGGCGCGGTGGCGCACGCCGCGAGGGCCGCCATCGCAGCGCCTGACAGCATCCTGGCGGCTGGCTTGAAATTACGCATCCTCGTCCTCCCCGACGTTCCGGCTGCACATGAAAAAGGCTAACACTCCCGGAGGCTCCATGCGAGAGGCGTTTGGGACACGCCCCG
>CALGEF010000008.1 GCA_937881755.1 uncultured Acidobacteriota bacterium | reverse complement strand
TGGTCGGAGCGAGAGGATTCGAACCTCCGACCCTCTGGTCCCAAACCAGATGCGCTACCAGACTGCGCTACGCTCCGGAGTCCCGGTGTAATGAGATGAGGGCTGGGCGCAAGCTGTTTTCTCTGCGCAGAACGAAAAGCGGCGCTGCCACCCAGACAGCGCCGCTACACGTTACCGCAACCCGATGGCATTCCCCGGAAACATCCGGTTGCTGCGTGCATCCCGTACCGTCAGTTAAACTTTGAGATGCTTTGCTGTCTTGACATTTCCGGCCACGGCGCCAGTCAATTCGGGCCAAATGTGTTAACGTTTGGGCGCAACAAGCAAAAACGACCCACAATACTCACACTCTACGATATTAACGGACCCTTCATCCCCAAGTGCCGACAGTTTCAGCCGCCTATTTATCGAACTTTATTGAGAGTTCGCTCGCCCTCGGGGCGCCGGCGGAAGACCTCTACGCGCTTGTGCCCGGCGGGAAGGCGGCGTTCAGCCACCCGGATGCGCGGTTTCCCGCGGAACTGACGGCTACCGTGTTGAATGCGGCGGCGGAGCTGACCGGCATCGATTCCGTCGGATTGCGGGTGGGGATGCAATTCCGGCCAGCGACCTTCCTCGATGTCGGCTATGCGCTGGCGGCCGCGTCTACCATCCGCGAAGCGCTGGAGATCAACATCCAGTACCAGCCGCTGACGCAGGAAGTGGCACGCACGCGGCTGGAGTTCACGAAAACCGAGGCGCGGATACTGCTGGATCCTGCGTTTGCCGACGCCGAGGCGATGCGCCGGGTGACCGAGGCAATCCTGGCGGGCTATGCCTCGATCGGGCGGTGGCTGCTGTGGGACCAGGAGCGGCCGATGGCGGGAGTGCAGTTCCGGCATGCGGCGCCGGGGGCGGAGACGTGTGCGTTTTACCGCGCGCTGTTCGGGGAGGAAGTGACGTTCGGCGCGCCGGTGGACATGCTGGTGATTGATGCGGCGCTGGTCACGCGGGCGCTGCCGAATGCCAATCCCGCGCTGGTGCAGCTGATGACCGGGCGCCTCAACGCGCGGCTGGGCGCTTACATGGCGGGCAGCTCGATGCGGGTGCTGGTGATCAGTAGGCTGCACAAGCAGATCCGCAAGGGCAAGCCGAGCCTTGAGGAAACCGCCAGGCTGCTGGGCATGAGCGGGCGCACGCTGCGGCGGCGGCTGATGGAGGAGGCGCTGTCATATTCCCAGCTTCTGGCGGCGGCGCGCAAGGAGGCGGCGGAAGTATACATCCACGAAGAAAAGCTGACGCTGGCCGAGATCGCCGGGCTGCTTGGCTATGGCGATCAGACGGCGTTCATGCGGGCGTTCAAGGGTTGGTTCGGGATCTCGCCTGGTGCCTACCGGGAGGAGCTTCGGGAACGGAAGGGTTAGCCGGACCGGTTCATCCGGCGCTCGAGGCGTGTGGAGAACCAGGAGATGATGCGGCGCCAGATTTCGTCCTTGAGGATCAGGCCTTCGACATCGTGGTCGATCGAGGGGTTGTCGTTGATCTCGATGATGATGACGCCCTGTTCGGTCTCTTTCAGGTCGACGCCGTAGAGGCCTTCGCCGATCAGGCTGGCGGCGCGGACGGCGGCGTTGACGACTTCCGGCGGCGCGTCCTCGACCGGCATTGTGGTGAAGCCGCCTTCGGTGGACTTGCCGTTCTCACCGTATTTGACGGTTTGCCAGTGGCCGCGCGCCATCCGGTACTGGCACGCATAGAGCGGTTCGCCGTTGAGGACGCCGATGCGCCAGTCGAATTTCGTGGGGCGGAACTCCTGGGCGATGATGAGAGCCGTGTCCTCGAACATCTTCTTGGCGCCCTCCTTCAGCTCGTCGAGCGTGTGGGCCTTGACCATGTTGATGCCGAAACTGCCATCTGGCGTCTTCAGGATGACGGGCGAGCCGAGGCGGTCGAACAGGGCGGCGAGGTCTGCCTTCTGGTCAACAATCTCCGTACGCGGAATGGGCAGGCCGGCCTTCTCGAGGATTTCCTTGAGATAGACCTTGTTGGTGCAGCGGATCATCGACTGGGTGTCGTCGATCACGGGCATGCCTTCCTGTTCGGCGCGGCGGGCGAAGCGGTAGGTGAAGTTGTCGATGGAAGTGGTGGCGCGGATGAACAGGGCGTCGAATTCGGCGAGGCTTGGCAGGTCGGTCGGGTCTATCAGCTCGACTTCGACGCCCATCTTCTCGGCGACATCTGCGAAGCGTTTGAGCGAGGCGGGTTTGGACGGCGCGGTCTTCTCGTTCGGGTCCACGAGGACGGCGAGGGCCCATTTGGCCGGCGCGCGGGTCTTGGCGTCGCGCACCTTGCCCTTGGTGTAAGCTTCCATCGCGTAGAGGAAGAACTGGCGGCGCTGGTCTTTCAGCTTGTGCGGCGGCATGGCGCGGATGCGGGCGATGCCGTGCGGTGCTTCGGGGTCGAACTCGATTTCGAGAGCAGGGGTACGATACCGGTCCATGGCCTCGCGGGCGAGTTCCTCATAGGCGGAGATTTCGCAGCGGGAGAAGGCGACGAACAGGGACTCGATCTTGGGGGCACCCCTGGCGAGGGCTTCCTGGAGAGTCTCGCCAAGGTCCGGCAGGGCGTGATTATAGAGCGTCTTCTTGGAGAGCTCGACCATGGTCTGGACGGACGGGCTGACCCGGTGTCCGCGGGCTTCTGCCAAGAGCGAGGCGTAGTAGCCCTCGGACTGGTAGGCATAGGAGCGGGCGAGATTGAGGATGTAAGGGCGGCGTCCGGCGAAGAGGGCCGGTTTCGAGATATAGTCCGAGATACGCAGCACCTTGTGCGGTGTTTCGGCCTGCGAAATGTCGCTCGCTGATTCGACGAGCACGACCCAATCGGTCATGGGGCTCCATCTGAGGACGCGATGAGAACTTTCTCCATCCTGTGCGCCGCTTCTCCGTCCGGATAGTAGGACTCGAGCGCCGCAATTACGCGATAACCCGCTGCCTCGTAAAGCCGGTGTGCTGAACTATTTGTTGAGCGCACTTCCAGCCGGATAAGTTTCGCGCCGCGGGACCGGGCGTGTTCCTCGCAGGCGGCCAGCAGGCGGGCGCCCAGGCCATGGCCCCGGGCGGCAGGGGCGACGGCGATGGAATAGAGGCGGGCGATGTCCGAACCCTGACGGAAAAGCAGGACCGCTGAGGCGTCGATCACGCCGCCTGATTCGTGGACGAGGGTAGCGGACTGGCCGGAGAGGAGGCGGCGCCAGGTCCGCCGATCGAAGCGATCCTCGTCCGGGAAGCCGGCTTCCAGAGCGACGAGTGCAGCAAGATCGGCAAGTGTCGAACGGCGGATCACATCGCCCGTCACAGGCGCACCATGTCGTCCCGGTGGATGATGGCGGGGCGGCCCTTGTAGCCGAGGAGTGCTTCGGCGTCTTCAGTGCGCCGGCCCGCGATGCGGCGGATGTCCTCGGCGCTGTAGGCGGTGACACCTTTGGCGAGGGTGCGGCCGGCGGCGTCGCATACGGCAACGGCGGCGCCGCGTTCGAACTGGCCGGTGACGCCGCGCACGCCGACGGCGAGGAGGCTGGCGCCGCTGGCGAGGGCCCTGGCGGCGCCCTCATCGATCGTGAGCTCACCTTCGGGTTTGAGGTGGCCTTCGAGCCAGGCGGCGCGGGCCTTGGCGGGGGAGATTTTCGCGGCGATCAGGGTGGCGCGCTCGCCCGCCTCGATGGCGCCGATCGGGTGCGGGCGGTTGCCGAGGGTGATGAGGGTGGAGCAGCCGGCGGCGTGTGCAATTCGGGCGGCGGCGAGCTTGGTGATCATGCCGCCAGAGCCGACGCCGGCGGCGGCGTTCGAGCCGGTGGCCATGGCGTCATGTTCGGGACTGAGCGCTTCGAGGAAGGGGATGTGGCGGGCGCCCGGGTCGCAGCGCGGATCGGCGGTGTAGAACCCGTCTATGTCGGACAGGAGGATCAGCACATCGGCCGCCATCATCTGGGCGACGCGGGCGGCGAGGCGGTCATTGTCGCCGTAGCGGATTTCTTCGGTGGTGACCGTGTCGTTCTCGTTGATCACGGGGACGACGCCGGCCTCGAGCAGGGTTTCGAGCGTGGCGCGGGCGTTCAGCCAGCGGCGGCGGTTTTCGGTGTCGCCCGGAGTGAGCAGGGCCTGGCCGCAGGCGAGGCCGTGCGGGGAGAGGGCATCACCGAGGGCGGCCATCAGGCGCGGCTGCCCGATGGCGGCGGCGGCCTGTTTCTGCTCGAGCCGGCCCTGGTAAGGCGCGCCGAGGGCCGCGCGACCGAGGGCAACGGCGCCGGACGAGACGAGGATCACCTCCTTGCCGCGCTGGCGGAGCGCCGCGATGTCAGCGGCAAGGTTGGCTAGCCACTCTCGGCGCGGCGCGCCGGCTTCGGCAATCAGGGCCGAGCCGGTTTTCACGACAATGCGTTTGGCGCGGGCGAGGGTGTCAGCGGTCATGGCGCCGGGAGATACACGCGGCGCGGGGGATTGGCGAGGGCCCCCTGCGTTGACCTGCGGAGCAGGGCGTTCCAGTCTCAGCCCAGCGAGGAGCCGATCCATGAAACTCTACAACACGCCGATGCCGGCGCCGAACCCGAGACGGGTGCGCGTTTTCCTGGCGGAGAAGGGCGTGGAGGTTCCGCTTGTGGACCTAGCTTTGCAGAAGGGCGAACACAAGGCGGCGGAACATGTGGCGCGCAATTCGCTGGGCCAGACGCCGGTGCTGGAGCTGGATGACGGGACCTGTATCAGCGAGACGGTGGCGATCTGCCGGTATCTCGAGAGCCGGTATCCGGAGCCGCCGATGTTCGGGCGCAATGCGTTGGAAGAGGCACAGGTGGAGATGTGGGTGCGGCGGGTGGAGTTCCAGCTGATGGGGCCAGCGGGGAATTTCTGGCGGCACGCGCATCCGTTCACGGCGCGCGTGGTGGTTCCTCAGTACAAGGATTTTGGCGAGGCGAACCGGGGCGCGTATGAGCGCGCCCTGATGTGGTTGGACGGAGAATTGGCGAAGTCTGAATTCGTGGCAGGGGACGTGTTCACGATGGCGGACATCTGCACGCTGAGCACGGTGGATTTTGCCGACTGGATCGGGCTGAAGGTGCCGGAGGCGGCGGGGAACTTGCGGGCGTGGCATGAGAGGGTGAGCGCGCGGGGGAGTGCTGGGGCTTGAAGGCCCGGCTTCTGAAGCGGATTTGCTTTACCGAGGAATGACCCGGAAGCTTGCGCGATCCGCGACAGGGTCCGCCCCAAGGGACCTGTAGAACCGGGCCCCAGCTTCATTGGTCGGCTTCACGTGTCAGTCCATTCGTGCGCAGTCCGCGGCTTGCGCGTGCACAATCACCCAATTCATCAGGGCTCTGCCTGTGCCTGCGCTCCGAAAGCCATCTTTGACGAACAGCTTCTTGATTATGCACTGAAGACGCTTCTCTGGCGCCGGATCAGCCAGCGAGTTCAGGAATGTGAACGCCGGAAAACCTACGACCTCCTCTCCGGAAGCAGACGCGACAACGATTTGCAGGGCGGATTCTGGATTGAGAAGATTGTCTTCGAGTTGGTGGTTTATGGAATACGGATCTGGCTTCGCGCCATTTTAGCGGGTGTGCAACTCAATGAGCAGCGCCGTCATGGACGTGTGCTGATCTGGCTTCAAAAAGTCTATGATCACGGCGGTGGCTTTGACGCAATCGAGAGGCTGTTCTCGAATTGTCTATAAGGGGCTCCAGCCTTCTGCCGTGTCAGGGTCGTCCGATGGCGGAGGGGTTTCTTCGCGGTCGGCGTTGAGGCCGAGTTTTTCGGCGATGGCGTAGAGGGCAGGTTTGACGCCTTCGCCTGAGACCCCGGAGATCAGCAGTGGCTTGCCCTTGTAGGCTTTCTTCAGGAGCTTCATCTGCTCCTTGACGAGCTCGGGCGTCAGGGCGTCGATCTTGTTGAGGGCGACGATTTCGGGGCGCGCGGCGAGTTCGGGGTCGTAGGCGCGCAGTTCGTTGCGGATCGTCTTATAGGCGCCGGCGGGGTCGTCCTGCGTGCAGTCGATCAGGTGCAGCAGCACCTTGCAGCGTTCAACATGGCCGAGGAAGCGGTGGCCGAGGCCTGCGCCTTCGGCGGCGCCTTCAATGAGGCCCGGGATGTCGGCGAGGACAAAGCGCGTGCTGGTGCCGAGATCGACAACGCCGAGGCCGGGGTGAAGCGTCGTGAACGGATAATCGGCGATCTTCGGATGCGCGGCGGTCGCGGCGGCGAGGAAGGTCGACTTGCCTGCATTCGGCAGGCCGACGAGGCCGGCGTCCGCGATCAGTTTGAGGCGCAGCCAGAGCCAGCGTTCTTCGCCCGGCGCGCCGGGGTTCGAGCGGGCGGGCGCCTGGTTGGTGGACGTCTTGAAGCGGAGGTTCCCCCAGCCGCCATTGCCGCCCTGCGCGAGGAGGACCTTCTGGCCTTCCTGCGTCAGATCGGCGATCATGGTTTCCTGGTCTTCCTCGTAGATCTGTGTGCCGACGGGGACGAGAAGTATGGAGTCGTCGCCTTTGGCGCCAAAGCGGTTGCGGCCCATGCCGTGGCCACCCTTCTTGGCCTTGAAGTGCTGCTGGTAGCGGAAGTCGATCAGCGTGTTCAGGCCTTCGACGGCCACCGCCCAGACATCGCCGCCGCGCCCGCCATCGCCGCCGTCGGGGCCGCCATACTCGATGAACTTCTCGCGCCGGAACGAGACGGCGCCCGCGCCGCCGTCACCGGAGCGGATAAAAACTTTGGCTTGGTCGAGGAACTTCATGGGTGGGCTCTTATATGGTTCAAGCAATCCGCGCCATCATGACGTGGTCTGACTTTTTGCCCCGGCCCTTGCTGTACATCGGGCTGCGGCCGCAGGGGAGGAAGCCGAGCTTGGAGAGGATGCGGCCGGAGGCGGGGTTGTCGGCGAAGTGGCCGGCGACGAGGACGCGGGCGCCGCGTGTGGCTTCGAGCCAGCAGATGAGGCCGGCGCCAGCTTCCGTGCAGAGGCCCTCGCCCCAAAAGTCCGGCATCAGCCAGTAGCCGATCTCGAACGGATCTTTGCAGTCGGCGCGGGTGGCGGAGATGACGCCGCAAAGAGCACCTTGAGCCGTGGTAACGGCGTAGAAGTGGCCGGTGTCGTCGATGCGGGCCAGATCGTGGGTCGCGATCCAGGCGAGGGTCTGGGCTTTCGTCTGCGCGGGCGGAACGCTGGCGAGCATCAGGTAGATGCGCGGATCGTTGACCGCCTGGGTGATCGGCCCACTGTCCTGCGGTGTGATGGGCCGCAGGAGCAGCCGCCCGGTTCTGATCTCTGTCTCACTCATGGCCGCCTCTCGGGGGAATTGCCTTGGGTGGGGGAGGACAAACGAAAAAGGGGGAGACAGTGGCCTGCCTCCCCCCGGAAACTGGTCGTCTTCAACAGCGACCCGGCCACTCGTCTGGAACGAGGCCGGAAGCTGTTTCCGGCCGTTACTCTGCCGCGTCCGCCATCGGAACGACGTTCACGTAAATTCGGCCCTTCGCCTTGTGCGCGTATTCGACCTTGCCGCCTTTAAGCGCAAAGAGCGTGTGGTCCTTGCCCATGCCCACGCCTTTGCCCGGCCACTTTACGGTGCCTCGCTGGCGCACGATGATCATGCCAGGCTGGACGGTTTCGCCGCCGTATTTCTTCACGCCAAGATATTTTGGGTTCGAATCGCGGCCGTTGCGCGAAGAGCCGCCTGATTTCTTGTGAGCCATAGTCCGCTCCTCTTACCTGTGTGTCTCGCTTGAGGCCGTAGCCCCGGGGATAGTTATGCTTCTGGGGCTGCTTCGGCCGGGTCAGCCTTAGGCGCAGCTTTCTTGCGCGGTGCGGCCTTCTTCTTCTCGCCGTCGGCGCTGATGCCGGTGATCTTGATTTCCATCAGGTCCTGACGGTGGCCGATGGTGCGGCGGTAGGTCTGGCGCTGGCGCTTTTTGCGGGTGATAAGCTTCGGGCCGCGCACATCAGCAGCGACTTCAGCGGTGACCGTTGCGCCGGCGACCGTGGGGGCGCCGATGGTGATGCCGGCGCCTTCGCCGATCATCAGAACCTGGTCGAAGGTGACCGTATCGCCGGCCGCAGCCGACAGCTTTTCAATGACAAGCGTGTCGCCTTCGGACACTTTGTACTGCTTGCCACCTGTCTTGATAACCGCGAACATGGGCGGGACCTTCCGGAAAATAGCATCTAGAAACGGGGGAGACGCTGCGCCGGGAAGGCGCCGCGACCGAAGGGCGGGGTAAACACCAAAGCAGCGGACGTGTCAAATCCGGAGTTCAGGCAGGGCTGCAAGGCCAGATCGTAGCAACGGCGACAGGTTCAGCGCGCAGGCGGTCTGCGGGGAGGCCGCGAAAACCGGCAAAACCCCGGGATATTGACTGATCGTTCCAAAATTTCTACATGTCCGCATGGCCAGACCGAAGGAATTCGAAAAAGACGCCGCCCTGGATGCCGCCACGCGCGTGTTCCGGGAGCGCGGCTTTGCAGGGAGTTCGGCAGCGGACCTGACGCGCGCGATGGGGATCGGCCGGCAGAGCCTCTACGATACGTTCGGCGACAAGGCGCAGCTCTACCGGGCCGCGCTGGCGCGCTACACTGCGCAGGAGACCGAGGCGCATCTGGCGGCCCTTAGCACCGGGCCGCGGGCGGTCGACGGGCTGGAAATCCTGCTGGCGCGGGTGCGTGCGAAGGCGGGTGAGCCGTGTCTGGCGGTCGGCGCGGTCTGCGAGTTCGGGCGCACGCGGCCGGAGCTGACAACGATCCAGGTGGCGGCTGAGCGGGCTTTGGCGGCGGCGCTGGCGGCGCGCCTGGGAGAGGCGCAGGACGAAGGCGACGTGGCGCCCGGTCTCGACGTAGGCGAGGCGGCGGCGTTCCTGATCGCCGCGATCCCGGGCATCCGGATCGCGGGGCGGCGCGGGGCGGGCGCGGCCCAGCTGCAAGCGCTGGCGGAACTGGCGCTGAGGGCGCTGCGCTGAGACGGCGCGCGGAAATGGCGTCAGGCCGCTTGCGCTCCGGCCCGGTCCGGGATAGTTGACCGCCCTTCTAAGACCCCGGCGCGGAGAGGTGGCGGAGTGGTCGATCGCGCCGGTCTCGAAAACCGGTATACTCGCAAGGGTATCGAGGGTTCGAATCCCTCCCTCTCCGCCATATGTCATTGTTTTTATTGAT
>CALGEF010000007.1 GCA_937881755.1 uncultured Acidobacteriota bacterium | reverse complement strand
GTTCGCGCCGGTCTTCGCCGCGCTCTGGGCCTGGCTCGGCGCGCGCAAGGCGGCCCCCAACACGGCGCTGAAGTTTGCGCTGGCGCTCGTTCAGGTCGGCCTCGGATTCCGGGTGCTGGTCTGGGGTGTTCAGTTCGCGGATGAAAGCTACCGCGTGCCGCTGGTCTTCCTGGTGCTCGCCTACCTGCTCGATACAACCGGCGAGCTGTGCCTGTCGCCGGTGGGCCTGTCGATGATCACCAAGCTGTCGCCGGCCGCGGTTGTCAGCTTCATTCTGGCCGGCTGGTTTCTCTCGTCCGCCTTCGCTCAGGATCTTGCCCGACTGAGTCAGTTCAAGGCTCGTTTGCCGGCCTGAGGCCGCTGCAGGTCCTGGTTTGCTGTATCATCGCTGATCTGCCGTGCGGTTCCGTTGCGCGTGGGCGTGTGTGGAGGACGCAGGCAGTGTGAACAGTCTCTTCAAATCCGCAGGCCCCGCGAGATCAGCTCCCTGTGAGCCGCGTCCCGGCCCCGCGCAGGAGACGGGACCCACCACACGGCCGGGAACCGAGACGGCCAGGGCGGATGCACCCCGCACCCTCAGACATTGGCCGCCGGCATGCTGCACAATCTGCCATGCGCTGATGTTCTGACCGCAGAGGGGATACCAGCGATGATGACCTTCCGGATCATTGCCGGTATCGGCAGGATGAGCGGGTGATGGCTGATGGAAAAATACCAGCCTGTTCGCAGGATAAGGTGAGGGCGCAAAGGCCGGGGTTCGCGCCGCGTCCCTGATGGACAACCGGGCGACAAACCCGGCGGACATCACAGGATGCCAACCCGGACAGAGAAGGCGCCGTCCGCGCTGCCAGGGCGGCACAAAAGACAAGGGGCGGCCCCGGAAGGCCGCCCCTGCCAATTTTTCATCTCCGACAGATCAGAACGTGCGGGCTATCGTAATGAAGCCTGTCCTTCCACGCAGGTCGTACTGCGTGGCGATGAGCGCGGTGTTGCCGCGGCGCGTTGCGGCGCCGGTCGAAACCGTCGGTGGCTCTTCAGCAAAGATGTTCCGGACGCCGCCAATCACGCGCCACTTGTCCGAACGATACTCAACTGAAAGGCCATGATAGGTCGTGGCCTCAGCATCATAAATCCGGTCGGCGACGGTACCAAAGTAGGGCACTGCATAACCGCCCGGCCGTGAGGAGAAGCGCTGGTTCGAGCTTGCGCCCACAAAGTCCATGAACCAGGTGTAGCGGAAGTCGTCACGCTGAAGGACGGTGCGGAAGTTGGCCGTCACGCTCGGCGAACCAATCGTACCGTTGTCGTCTATATTGTCGAAGCCTGTGATCGTGCCGGGTGCAAAAAGCTGCACTTCACGCTCAAGGGCCCAGGAAGCGTCAGCTTCAGTCAGGAGCGTGCCGAAATTGAAGTCCTGCTCGAAACGTGCCGTAACGTCGATACCGCGGAAGCTCTGGTTGTTCACGTTGAGGTAGGAGTTCTCAACCGACAGGATGTTGAACGCATTGCCTTGCGAGGTGCCGGGCGCGCGAACGAACAGGTTGCAGAACTCGTTAGGGAAGTTCTCGCCGGTATAGCAGCCTGCGAGAATTGTACCCGCCCCGAGTTGGGCGATCTGATCGGCGATTTCGATTTCGTAATAGTCCACCGCCACGGAGAAGGGGGCAAAGGTCGGCGTGTAAATCAGGCCGATCGTTGACGCGTCAGAGGTTTCCGCGCCAAGGTTGCCGGCGCCGCCGCCAGAGATGACCGTCGCCGAAGCACCGAGGCCGGTATAGTTCAGCGGGATGCCCAATGACGTGCAGTTATCGATAAGGGTCTGGTTGCTCGAGTCCTGCAGGTTGATGCAAGGGTCGATCGCGGTCTGGCCAACAAATGCCGTCTGCGAATCGAGGAACAGTTCGAACAGGGCCGGTGCCCGGTAGGAGGTACCCAGGGTGCCGCGCAGGCGGACCGACGGCGTAACCTGCCAGTTGAGCCCGAGCTTGTAGACATCGTTCTGACCGAAGGAGTCATACTCGAAGATGCGGGCGGATGCGTTGAGGGTCATGTCTTCGACCAGCGGCACGCCCCTCAGGATCGGAATTTCGATCTCGCCGAAGAGTTCTGCAACGTTGTCTTCGCCGGCTGTTATGCCGGACGTGGACGAGCCCCAGATGTCTGCAACGCGGGCCTGGTAGACGGTGCCGGTGTTTGCGTCCGTGACGTCGATGATTTCGCCGCGGGTCAGCGCGCCGGGAACATCCTCGATCGAGAAGTTGCGGTATTCAAAGCCGAGCCCGACCTGGACTTCGCCGGCCGGAAGCGTGAAGAGCGGGCCCGCAAGGCTCCCCTGTATCAGGTATTGTTCGTACACGGTGTTACCCGTTTCATTCTCGTTCAGAAGGTCATAGGCCGCATCATAGTCAGGGCCGACACCGGCGAGGAAGCCCGGGGCTACCGGGTTATAAGCCGGCGCGGCGCCGGAACCCGCAATCGGAGTGACCTGTGCGAAGCCGTTGCGATCGAGGACCGGGTTGCCTTGCGAGTCGCGGCGCAGGTTATAGCTGCCGTTGGGGCCGAACGCCGACCAGTCACCGGTGCGGCTCGCCACAATCTGGTTCCGGCTGTAGTCCCCGTCAGAGTATGAGTAGTTCCCGCCAAGTTCCCAGGCCCAGTCCTTTGCACCGAAAGCGCCCAGGTCACCCGAGAAGCTGGTGCCGCCGTAATAATAGGTCAGGTCGACGCCGGCATCGCTGTTCCAGATGGTGACCGGCTGGAATACCGAGTTCAGTGGGTTCTGGTAGGTCGGGCTCAGGCCATACCGCGTGATCGAAGCGGGGAGCGCCGTTCCAAGACCGCGGATCTGGGGAAAGAACTGGCGGATGCCGTCCGAGGTGGTTTCGCGCTGGTTGTAAAGCAGTTCTGTCTGCCAGTTAACGCCGTCGAAAATGTCGAAGTCGGCCACACCGTAGAGGCTTATGCGCTGGTTGGCGTTGATCGCGTCGACTTCCAGAGCGCGCGGATCGACGAGCACGTCCTCATAGAAGGCCGGGCCGTTCGGTCCGAAGTTGGCGTTTCCTCTCGGGCGATAGCCCGGGACGATGCCGCCCAACGCCGTACCGCCCGTGATGCCGTCCGGAGACGGAATGAGGCGCTGGCCGGTCACGTTATCGATAACCGTGTTGAAGTAGATGTTGCTGCAGCCGCGCGGGTCATTGCCTGCCGTGACTGAACGGTTGACGCGGTCAAGGCGTACGCCGGTATTCGGGTCATAAACAAGGTCTTCGGCGCATTCGAGATAGCTACGGTCGCCCAGATTCAGTTCCTTGGCGTCGTAATACTCCGCCGCAAGCGCGATGGATCCGGCGTCGAAGTTCAGGCCCCAGGCGCCCGACACCGTGAGCTGTTCGCCGCCGCCCTCGAAGGGCTGGGAGAAGGAAATGTTGAGTTCCGGCGCATCGATCTGGGTCCGGGTGATCACGTTGATCACGCCGCAGACGGCGTCTGAGCCATAGATGGTCGATCCGGAGTCTTTCAGGATGTCATAACGCTGGACGATCGATCCCGGAATGACGTTGAAGTCGAAGGCGCCGACAGCGCCGCGCGTGCCCGACGGGCCGGGACGCTTGCCGTTGAGCAGGACCAGCGAGCGCGTGCCGCCGCATCCGCGAAGGTCGACCGCCTCAACACCTGTACCGCCATCCGTGACAAAACCGCCGAACTGGCCGTTCAGCTGGGTCGAACCGGCTGCAATCGAAGAGCCCTGCAGGATCTGCGAAGCATTGACCAGGCCTTCGAGCGTCGCGATCTCTGCCGTGATGACCTGGATCGGCGAGGCCGAAGTGAATTCGCTCCGCTGGAGAAGCGAGCCGGTGACCGTGATCTTTTCCTGCCGGGCTTCGTCTTCTGCCGGTTCGGCGGTGACGGCAGGCACTTCGTCTTCAGTCGCAGTTTCCTGCGCAAAGGCTGCGCTGTTCAGCGACATGATGCCGATCGCTGCGCCGCACAGGAACCTGCTTTTGTTAAAACGCTTAATGCCCATCTGATACTCCCTGTTGGAAAATTCCGTGCCGGGATGCAGCCTTCGCTGATCCTGTCTGCCCCGCGGGCCGACCATGAACGCAACATGCACAGCTGGTCCGTATGAGCAACTGCCCGAACCGTGCGCGGGAACACCGCGTTGAATAAGTTCGTCAATTGTTACATTTCCGCCACACTTTCGCCCGATGGTAAAAGCCGGTTGGGGGAGCGGGTTTGAGCAGGCGCAACCCTTGACTTCAGTTCACAATCTCCGGATTCTGTTATTTTGCATCATGGAGAAGCGGGAATGAAATCAAAATTGGCCGTGCTGGGGGCGACCGCGCTTGTGTGTGCGGGCATTGCATTCGCCAAACCGGTATCGATTGAGGATCTGGCGAAATACCCCGCGATTTCAGGGGTATCGATGTCAATGGAAGGCGACATGATTGTCGCGACGATTCACAATCCGGGCAGTAACGGTGAAGATACCGCCGTCGCCAGCTGGGATATCTCCGGTAAGATTGATACGTCGAGGCCGCTGATGCCTTTCGCGATCACGCCAGGCAATGATCGCATGCGGCTGGTGGCCGCGAGGGCCCTGAAAGGTGGCATTGTTCAGGTCGTCGGTCGCCAGCCCTGGACCGGTGTGACGGTGGGCTGCGTTGAAGGCAAGACAACCGGCGCAGAGCGGACCTTCCTCAACAAGACCTACGGGACCGACAAAAGCCTCAAGAAGTTTGATGAGCTGTTCACGCGCGGGAGCACGAAGCGTGTCAACGCAGCAATGGAACAATGCATGCGCCTGCAGGCCTCCACGTCGTCGGTGATCCAGACGCTCCCGCTGGATGATGACCACATCGTTATCTCCCGCGGAGGAACAGAAGGTACGCGCGTCCTCAGGTACAATATCAGGAATGATACCGAAGAGCTCCTGTTCCGTCCCGGCGGCGAGTGGAGAAACGCGCTACTTGACCCTCGGACATCCGAGCAGCTTGTCACCCAGCGCATTGAGCCGGATGGAGCGGGTGACTATGATATCCAGTACCAGCTCCTGAACCCGGATACGGGCCAGCTGGAATTTGCAACCGGCCTGTCGTCCAAGGCGTCGAACCGGTTTTCGGTGGATGTCGACGGCCGGGATGATGCGACCGGGAAATACTACGTGATCACCGATAAGTTCTCAGACCTTTCGGAGGCCTATTTCTATGACATCCGTACCCAGTCCTTTGACCCTGAGCCGCTGTTCAAGGTAGACGGATTCTCGGTTGGCGGCGTCCTGCTGAGCCAGAGAAAGGCTGATTTTAACGCCCTGATTGGTTTCGCCATAGGGGGGCCGGCTGGCAACGAGCGCTACTACCTCAACGCCGATCTTCGCGCGATTTATGAAGGTCTCGAACAGGCGTTTTCCGGCCTCAACATCTCGTTGCTGGGATCCAATGAGGATTTTTCGCGTATCCTGTTTTCAACCTCGAACTCGGCAAACCCGCCTGCCTATTACCTCCTGGTCGACAAGGCCCAGGTTGCGGTGATCGGGGCGTCGCGGCCGTGGATCGATACAGCTTCCCTGCGTGAGACGGAATTCACCAGCTACACGGCGCGGGACGGCCTGAATATCCCGGCCTTCCTGACGCTTCCCAAAGACTGGAAGAAAGAAGATGGCCCGCTCCCGGCTATTGTCCTTCCGCATGGCGGTCCGTGGGCGCGCGACACCAACGGCTGGGATGGTTCGGGTTGGCCGCAGTTCCTGGCCTCGCGCGGCTATGTCGTGCTGCAGCCTCAGTATCGCGGGAGCGCAGGCTTCGGCCGGAATCTCTGGCTTGCCGGCGACGCGCAATGGGGACTGAAGATGCAGGACGACAAGGATGACGGCGCGGCATGGCTGGTCTCGGAAGGCTATGCGGCCAGCGACAGGATTGCCATCTTCGGCTACTCCTACGGAGGTTTTGCCGCAATGGCCGCAACGGTCCGCGAAAACGGCCCTTTCCAGTGTGCGATTGCAGGTGCCGGTGTCTCCAACCTCGCCAAACTCGGCAACAACTGGAGCAGCAACCGCCTGCAACGAGCCATACAGGGCAATACGGTCAAGGGCATGGATCCGGCGCAAAATACCGATAAGGCGAATATCCCGATCCTGGTCTATCACGGTGACCGCGACGTGAGGGTGCCGTTCTTCCAGGGCAAGGACTTCTTCGAAGCGGTGAAGCGGAAGGTCCCGGCGAAGTTCGTGGCCATCCCAGACATGCCGCACAGCCTGCCCTGGTGGCC
>CALGEF010000006.1 GCA_937881755.1 uncultured Acidobacteriota bacterium | reverse complement strand
GAACGATTTCGGACGGCTTCGCGGAGAGCTTCTGCAACCGCTCCTCATTCCTCACGAAGGCATGCGCCGCCGAATCCATCGACCGCATCCATCCGGGCACCCAGGCCGCGCCTAGCTCGATGGCGCCCCATTTCAGGCGCGGGAACCGGTCGAACACGCCGTCGAAGATCAGCGTCGCGAGCGTCTGCATCGCCGATTGCGGGATCGGCATGTAGGACACCGACGTGAAATTGTCGTCGCCGCCATGGAAGTCCGGCACCGGCGGCAGGCCGTTGGCCTTGTAGACCGGGTTCATCTTCTCC
Source organism: uncultured Acidobacteriota bacterium (assembly GCA_937881755.1). Lineage (GTDB taxonomy): Bacteria > Pseudomonadota > Alphaproteobacteria > Caulobacterales > Hyphomonadaceae > Hyphomonas. Next base: position 3,973 of record CALGEF010000006.1, on the reverse strand, counting down.
TCGCCGCCGACATGCAGCAGGATCGGCAGGCCCGCCTCCTCCGCAAGACGCCAGACGGGGTCCAGTCCGACATGGCTCGGCGAATGCCTTTGCGGGCATACGGACGGAACCATGATGGCCTTCGCGCCAAGCTTGATCGCCAGCCGCGCGGTCGCTTCGGCGCGCGCGAAATCCTCCAGCGGCACATAGGCCACCGGCAGCAGGCGCCGGTCGACGGAACAAAAGTCCGTCATCATCCGGTTATGCGCATCCGCCGCAGCATAGCAGAGTTCCATGTCCTCCGACTGGTCGAGCCCGAAATTGCCGAGGCAGAACGTGGTGAAGACCAGCTGGCTGGCGAAGCCCAGACGGTCCATCGCGGCAGGCCGGTCCTCGCGGCGGAAAGATCCGAGGGCGGTATAGTTCTTGTTGAGCAGTATCGCGTCCGCCGCCGCAGCGCGGTAAGCGGCATCCTCATGCCGCGCGCGCTCCGCATTCACCCAGTCCGCATGCGAATGCTTCCACTTGTACACCGGCATGTCGTGATAACGCGCCAGCAGGCGCTTCTCGAAATACGGGTCGAGCACATCAGTCATCTCCATGAGATGACTGTCCGCGTCATGGATCAGCCGTCCGGCGGCGTAGGACATCGTAGTTCCTCCCGGGTGTTTTCAGGGAGGATGTCACAAGCGCCGTGGAAGTCAAAACCCGGCATACGGCCCGCCACAATACTCAGCTCATTCTGAGCGAAGTCGAAGGATGAGCCAAGTGGAACCGTCTTCTCCCGTGGCCCATCCTTCGACTTCGCTCAGGATGTGCTGCACGTAGTTGCGAGCGAGCAGCCTACAGCGCCGCGAGGATCGCGTCCGCCATCTGTTTCGTGGTCAGCGTACCGCCCAGATCGCGCGTGCGCGCCCCTCGGTCGAGCGCCTTGCCGACAGCCGCGAGCAACGCATCCGCGGCCTTCTCCTTCCCGAGTGACCAGCGCAGCGCCATCTCCAGCGACAGGATCGCGGCGCAGGGGTTGGCGACGCCCTGCCCCGCAATGTCCGGCGCCGAACCGTGGACGGGTTCATAAAGTCCCGGCACACCCGGCGCGCCCAGCGAGGCCGACGGCAGCATGCCGATCGAGCCGGTGAGCATCGCGGCTTCGTCCGACAGGATGTCGCCGAACAGGTTGTCCGCCAGGATCACATCGAATTGCTTCGGCTGGCGCACGAGTTCCATCGCGCAGGCATCAGCGTACATGTGGGCCAGCACGACGCCGCCGCCGAACTCGGCGTGCGCGAGCGTGACTTCCTGGCGCCAGAACAGGCCCGACTCCATGACGTTGGATTTCTCGACCGACAGCACCCGGCCCGAACGGCCCCGCGCAATGTCGAACGCGACGCGGGCGACGCGCTCGATCTCGGGATGGGTATATATGGCGGTATCATAGCCGCGGCGCAGGCCGCCCTTCTCGTCGATGCCGCGCGGCTGGCCGAAATAGACGCCGCCTGTCAGCTCACGGACGATCATCAGGTCGAGACCTTCAACACGGTCGCGCTTCAGGCTCGAGGCATCGACAAGCGCCGGGAAACAAAAGGCCGGGCGCAGGTTCGCGAACACGTCGAGCCCCTTGCGCAGCGCCAGCAGTCCGGCTTCCGGGCGCTTGTCCCGCGCCGCGCCGGTCCATTTCGGCCCGCCCACCGCGCCGAGCAGGACCGCATGCGACTTGCGGGCGCGCTCCAGCGTCTCATCCCTCAGCGGCGTGCCATGCGCATCGAAGCTGGCGCCGCCCACAAGACCGGTTTCGATGAGGATATCCGGCACAAGGAATTCCGCCACGCGGCGCGCCTCGGCAATGACTTCCGGGCCGATGCCGTCACCGGGCAGGAGAAGGAGTGTTTTTTTCATGGGCGCGGACAGGCGGCGGTATCAGCCGCCGCCGCTGGCTGCAGCGCCGGTGCCGACGCGCTGGAACTTGTCGGTCTGCTCTTTGGCATTGGTGGCCATCATCTCGTCGAACTGTTTCCACGCCGCTTCCGACTTGCAGGTCCGGTCCGGGAACCGTGAGCCGATCACTTCGAGGTCCCTGCAGCTCACCGCAGTGCCATCCGGCGCGATATCGCCGGCCTTGAGGGTCGCCTGAGCGCCGGTCGCCGCCGGAGGGGTCGCGCAGGCCGCAAGGGCGAAGGCAGCGACGAAAGCTAACTTGAGGCTGAGGTTCACGGCAATCTCCTTCCAGTGACCGGATCGACAAGCTTCGTAGCGGGGCAAGGCTCGCAGCGCAACGGATTCAAATGGGCTCCGGATCGGCCTCATAGAGGCGCAGGGACCGGTGGGTCAGCCCGAGCTGGGAATAAAATGCGCGCCATGTCGCCATGTGCGCCGTCTTGAAGTGAAGGTCGAGCGCGGCCCGGCTTTCCCAACGCTCCGTCACGCGCACGAGGCCCGCGTCCAGCACATCAATGCTGTAGGCATAGTCTATACACCCGGGCTCAGCGCGGCTGGCGCGGATCATCTGCTCCATGACCGCGCGGGCGCGTTCGACATTCTCCGGCGGAATACGGACAGTGCCTTCGATGACGATCATGGGTCGCACGCCTCGGCTTACCGGCAATTGCCCTGGGTGGAGCAGCCGGTGTTCAGGCGCTGGAACTTGTCGGTCTGCTCCTTGGCACTCGCGGCGAGAATGGCGTCGAGTTCCGTCCAGGCGGCTTCCGACTTGCACTCCTTGATCGCGAACCGCGTCCCGGTGCGGTCGATCGACCGGCACTGGACCGGAGTCCCATCCGGGGCGAGTTGCCCATCCATCGCGGTGGTCAGCTTGGGTCCGCCCTCCGCCAATTGAACCGGCGCGGCGGGTGCCGTTGTGCAGGCCGCCAGAACGGTGGCCAGGGCTGCGATGAGTAAGGCCGGACGGCGTTGGGCCATGCAGAATTCCTTTGTCTTCAAGTGTCCGGCTCAAAACGTAGCCAGTCTGACCAGGCGCGCAACTCTCGCGGCCGGAAAACCCGGTGAAAGGCCGGCGTTGATCAGGGTGTAATCAGGATGGGTCCTTTTCCCGGCTGGCGGCGGGCTCTGCCGGCTCAGGCTTCGCGGGAATCTCGACGCCCGGCACTTCCCGGCTTCATCCCGAACGGATCAGTCAGACATCCGCTCAGCGGAACCAGCAAAAGCAGCGGCAGGAAAAGTAGGGCGGCGCGGGGCATCAGGTCGTGTCTCCGGTTGCGGCCCGGTCCGCGCTCAGCTCGCAGGCTCGAGCCAGGGGGTGGCAAGGCGGCGCCGGGCCTCGAACGTGTCGATCTCGGACGCGGCGGTCAGCGAGGCGCCGATCTCGTCGAGGCCGGCCATCAGGTTCGACTTGCGGCCCGGATCAATCTCGAACCTGTGCACCTCGCCGTCCGGCGTCGTCACCGTCTGCGTCGCGAGGTCCACGGTGAACACATGGTTCGCGCCGCCAGCCGCCTTCGCCAGCTTCTCGCACACATCCACCGGCAGGCGCACCGGCAGGATGCCATTCTTGTAGCAGTTGTTATGGAAGATGTCGGCGAAGCCCGGCGCGATCACGCAGGTGATCCCCTGGTCAAGCAGTGCCCACGGCGCATGCTCGCGCGACGAGCCGCAACCGAAATTCTCGCCCGCAATCAGGATCGAGGCTTTCGCATATTCCGGCCGGTTGAGCACGAAGCTAGGGTCCGGCGAACCATCCGCCTTCGTCTTCAATTCATGGAACAGCCCGGTCGCAAGGCCCGTCCGCGTCGTCGTCTTCAGGAACTGCTTGGGAATGATCATGTCGGTGTCGACATTCGACATCGGCTTGCCCTTCTCGAGCAGCGGCGCAGCAGTTCCGGTGAGGGATGTGAACGGGGTCATGCAGCGTTTTTAATCCACGCCGCCGGAAATGAACAGGGTGGGCACGCCCATCGTGCCGTCGCGGACCGTGAACACGCGGGTGCCCGCGCGGCGCCCGGTGCGGACATCGGAGACGTTGAAGCCCCGCCCCGCGAGC
>CALGEF010000005.1 GCA_937881755.1 uncultured Acidobacteriota bacterium | reverse complement strand
CACCCATGTCGCAGCCCGCGAGGCCGACCCTGTTGAAGAGAAAGGCAACCTTGGCGTCCGGGGCGGCGTAACGCAGATCGCTGCTCATGGCGATGATGGCGCCGGCGCCAGCACAAATACCCTCCACGGCACTGAGAATCGGCTGTCGGCAGGCCCGCATCGCTTTGACCAGATCGCCGGTCATACGGGTAAAGGCCAGCAACTGCGGCATGTTCATTTTGGTCAACGGGCCGATGATTTCGTGGACATCGCCCCCGGAGCAGAAGTTGCCGCCGGCGCCGCGGATAACCACCGCGTGAATGTCCTCCGCATAGACCAAGCCCCGGAACAGGTCGCGCAGTTCAGCGTAGGAGTCGAACGTCAGCGGGTTCTTGCGTTCCGGCCGGTTGAGGGTAATGGTGGCGACGCCTTCGGCGACCTCCCATAGAAAGTGGGTGGCGTTGTAGTTTGCGAGTTGCGTGGTTTGCATGTTGGTTCCTGTCTGGTTGGAGAGTGCGGTGGTCTCAGCCGGTTTCGCCGCCGCTGATCGAGAGCGCCTGGCCGGTAATTGAGCGTGCGGAGTCGGTGCACAGCCAGAGTACCGAATCGGCGACTTCCCCGGGTTCAATCAAACGGCCCTGGGGGTTAGTGTCGGTAAAGGTTCGCAGCGCCTCGGCCTCGGAGCGCCCGGTCTTGTTAACAATCCCGGCGACGGCAGTGCGGATGATGTCGGTATCGGTGTAGCCTGGGCAAATAGCATTTACGGTGACGCCCTGCTGGGCCAGCTCCAGCGCCAGCGCACGGGTCAGCCCCAGCACGCCGTGCTTCGCTGCACAGTAGGCGCTGACGTAGGCATAGCCTTTCAGCGAAGCGGTGCTGGCGATGTTGATAATGCGGCCCCAGCCCCGGTTGCGCATGTCGCCGACGACCTGAGCGCAGCAGTGATAAACCCCGTTGAGGTTGACGTCGATGACCTGCTGCCACTGTGCGGCGGGCATCTTGTGGAAGGCACTGGTGGGTGCCGCACCGGCGCAGTTGACCAGAATATCGATGGGCCCCAGGGCTTCGGTCGCGGCGTTAAACGCGTCGCTGACTTGCGCCGGGTCGGTGACGTCGCAGGTGGCGCAGTAGTGCCCTTGGGGGTATTCCGCCACAGTCGCTGCCAAAGCATCCAGACGGCGGCCCAGCAGGCTCACCCGATACCCTTGGTCCAGCAGGGTGCGGACGATGGCGGCGCCGATGCCACTGCCCGCTCCGGTTACCAGGGCATGCTTCACAACGGGGGTGCCGCTTCCCGGGCCCGCTGCAGATTGGTGTGCAGCTGGCGGAAGCCGAGGAAGTACTGGTGCGGTTCGTTCACGCCGGTGCCGCGATAGCCCATTTCCGCCGCGGCGCGCAGGGTCCAGTTAGGATCTGCCAGGTGCGGGCGGGCAAGGCATACCAGGTCCGCGCGGCCGGCGGCAATGATGCTGTTGACATGGTCGAGTTCGTAGATGTTGCCGACGGCCATGGTGGGCATGCCACCCTCGTTACGTATGCGGTCTGCGAGCGGGGTCTGGAACATGCGCCCCGGCAATGGTTTGGCGGCGTGGGAAACCTGACCACTGGAAACATCAATGATGTCGGCGCCGGCGTCCCGGAACGCCTTGGCAATGGCCACGGCATCGTCCTCGGAGTTGCCCTCGTCGCCCATCCAGTCGTGAGCAGAAATACGCACCGACAGCGGTTTCCCGGCGGGCCACACCTCGCGCATTGCGCGGAACACCTCTAGCGGGTAACGCAGACGGTTCTCCAGGCTGCCACCGTACTCGTCATCGCGCTTGTTCAGCACCGGCGTGATGAATGCGGAAATCAGGTAGCCGTGGGCGGCGTGCAGTTCCAGCAGGTCAAAGCCGGCGCGGGCGGCGCGGCGGGTGGCATCGACAAACTGCTCCTTGACCATGTCCATCTGTTGCCGGCTGATAGCCTCAGGCACTGGACTATAGCTGTCATAGGGCACGGCGCTGGCTGACAGTAGCGGCCATTGCTGTTCTTTCGGCAGGGGCTCGTCGAGAATGGCCGGATCCCATTTCCAGGGCTCCTTGGTGGCGCCCTTGGGGCCGGCGTGGCCCAGCTGCAGGGCGAACCTGGCCTGGGTGTGTTCATGCACGAAATTCACGATACGGGTCCAGGCCGCCTCCTGTTCGTCATTCCAGATGCCGGTGCATCCGGGGGTGATGCGGCCTTCGGCGGACACGTCGGTCATCTCGGTGTAGACAAGACCGGCACCGCCCTTGGCCAGACTGCCATAGTGCACCAGGTGCCAGTCGTCGGGCAGGCCGTCGACAGCACTGTACATGGACATCGGCGAGACCACCACGCGGTTGATCAGGGACATGTCCCGCAGCTTCCACGGCAGGAACATCGGCGGAATGGCCTGGTCGCACTGTTCTCCAAGAACCTGACGGGCGAGGTGTTTTTCCATACCTTCGAGCCATGCCTTGTCGCGCAGGCGCAGGTTCTCGTGGCTGACGCGCTGGCTGCGGGTGAGCATGGAGTAGTTGAACTGCATCGGATCCAGCGCCCGGGCATAGCGCGGTACATTTTCAAACCAGACCATGGCATTGCGGGCGCTGTTCTGCAGCCGCAGGGCATCCACTTCCCGCTCAGTCTGGTAGGCGCGCAATGCCTCGGCCACGGGGACCCCCGAATTCAGGTGCTGTGCCAGCGCGATTGCATCCTCCAGCCCCAGCTTGGTGCCGGAACCA
>CALGEF010000004.1 GCA_937881755.1 uncultured Acidobacteriota bacterium | reverse complement strand
TAACCCTTAGCCCGCATGCCGGGTGCAGAGTTGGCCTGCCTGCTCCCGCCCTCCCCTTCGGGCATGGCGTTTGCACGTCAGGGCCATGCGCTGGAGTTTCCCACCTTGCCAGATTCGCAGATCAGCCATCTTCAGCCCCCGCGCATCACCCCGGTGAACGTGTACGAGGATGCCCGCAAGGCGCCCGTGTGGGAGCAGGCATTCTACACGATCTGGATGTTTACGATCTTCCTGCCGATCGATGCCTTCCAGCCGATCCGGAACATCTGTATTCTCGGCCTCCTCGGCATGCTGTTCCTGCACCGCGCGCAGGCGCTGCCGCTGATGGTGAAGGCCTGGCCGCTTTTCCTGTTGCCGATCCTCGGAACTTTTTCAGTCTTCTGGACCCCCTACCCTGCCGAGGCGCCAAAGAACGCCGTACTGATGCTGCTGACCCCTACGCTGCTGGTTCTGCTGGCTTCCCGGCTTCGGGCGATCGAGTTTCTGCGCGTCGTCATGTTTGCTGCCTGGCTCGGCACACTTTACACGGCTCTCTTCCTCGCCACCCTGCCGGCCGGTGGGCCTTACGCCCAGAAAAACTACCTCGCCTTCCACATGATGATTGTCATCCTCGTGTCGCTGGGCACCTTTCTCAACGAGGAAGAGCCGCTGGCGCTGAGACTGATCGGGCTCGCCTTCGTGCCGGTCGCCTTTGTGTTCCAGTATATCGCAGGCTCTGCCACCTCGCTCGTGTTCGCGGTGGTCGGCAGCGCCCTGCTGATCATGGTCAAGGTCGTCTGGGGCAGCGTCTCGAAGGTTCGCCACATGCGCACAATGGGCCTGGCCGTGCTTGCCGCATCCGCTCTGGTGATTGCCATTACAGTCCTGTCCGTTCCCAACAATACCATGGTTGACGACTTCTTCGCGCTCCTCGGCAAGGATTCTACCCTTACCGGACGCACCGCCATCTGGGAGGCGGCCGAGCGCGTATCCGCGGGCCACCCCTGGTTCGGCGTCGGCCTTGATGGGTTCTGGAACCCGCTGACGGGCATTGCCCAAACAATCAACGAGAATGACCATAAGGCCCCCGGCACCAAACATTCCTTCCACAGCGCCTTCTGGGAAGTCCGTGTCCACTTCGGCTTAGTGGGCCTCGGTTTCTTCATCCTGGCGGTAACCTGGGCAGGCCTGCGCACGATCGGTTTATGGCTGCGCGAGGGCAGCGTTGCCAACTCGATACTGCTCGTGATGTTTACAGTTATCCTGATCTCCTGCTTTACGGAATCCTATGCTGCGGGCTTCCATAGCATGATGGTCTACTTCCTGTATTACGGCGGCCTCGCTGCCTTCGGTATCGGCGAACGCAAATTCGTCGGCGTCGGCCAACTGGTCGAACACAACGCCTGAGCCTTGAGGACTGGAGCGCTCTGGAAGTCTGCGCGAAGGCGGTAGAGTATAGCGCCCGTGCGCCGGCCCAACTGCCAGCCCCATTGCAGCGCGCAGGAGGACACCCTTGGATTTTGAAACCACTTTCGATGAAGCCCCCTGGATGGCGCCCGGCCTGGCCGCAGACGCCCGCGCCGCCCTTCTGGACGCAGCCCTCACTGAGGACGAGCGCTACAGCCTCCTGCACAGCCAGTGGGCAATAGGCTTCCTGCCGGACGCGCCCCTGCCGGACGGCGCGATTCCGGCCGCCGGCTATGTCCCGCCCATCCCCCGCCTCGGCATTCCCGGCCTGTACGAAACCGATGCGAGCCTCGGCGTCACCAATCCGCGCAATGCACGGCCGGGCGACACCGCCACAGCCCTGCCCTCCGGGCTCGCCCTCGCCTCCACCTGGGATGCGGACCTCGCCTGCGAGGCCGGCGCCATGGTGGGCGACGAAGCCGCGAAGAAAGGCTTCAACGTCCTCCTCGGCGGCGGCATGAACCTCGTGCGCGACCCCCGCTGCGGCCGCAATTTTGAATATCTGGGTGAAGACCCCCTGCTTGCGGGGACCCTTTCGGGTGCAGCCATCCGGGGCACCCAGAGCCAGGGCATCATCGCCACCGCCAAGCACTTCGTGCTGAATGACCAGGAAACCGGCCGGCACGTCGTCAATGCCGTGATCGATGAGGCGGCGCTGCGCGAAAGCGACCTGCTGGCCTTCCAGATCGCCATCGAACGCGGCGCACCGGGCGCGGTGATGTCGGCCTACAACAGGATCAACGGCCACTATGCCTGCGAGAATGACGCGCTGCTGAACGGTGTGCTGAAAGGCGACTGGGCCTATCCCGGCTTCGTGATGGCCGACTGGGGCGCCACCACCAGCGTGCACGCCGCCGCAAACGGCCTCGATCAGCAATCCGGCGAGCAGCTGGACTTTCGTGTCTGGTTCGAAGAACCCTTGCGCGAATCTGTCGCCGCCGGCGAGACTCTGCCGGCGCGCATTTCAGACATGTCGCGCCGCATCCTGCGCGCGATGTTCGCTGCCGGCCTGTTCGACCGCCCGTTGCCGAAGGGCGAGGCGATCGACTACGCTGCACACGGACGTATCGCCTACCGGGCTGCTGCCGAGGGGATTGTTCTCCTGAAGAATGAAGGCGGCATCCTGCCGCTTACCGGCGCGGCAAAGCGCATCGCCGTGATCGGCGGTCATGCCGATGTCGGCGTCCTTTGCGGGGGCGGATCTTCGCAGGTCACAACCGGCAAGGGACACGCCGCCTTCATCCACGCCGGCGGCGAAGGCGCCATGATGGCGATGGCCAGCGAAGCCTACCACCCCTCTGCGCCGCTCGCCGCCATCAAGCGGGCAGCCGGCGGGGCGCGGGTCAGTTTTGCGAATGGCCGCTACCCCTCCGAAGCCGCGATGCTGGCCGGGAATTCAGATATCGCCATCGTCTTCGCCAACCAGTGGACCACGGAAGGCGCCGACGTGCCGGACCTGACGCTCCCGAATGGCCAGGACGCACTGATTGACGCGGTCGCTGCGGCCAACCCCAACACCATCGTTGTCCTGCAGACGGGCGGGCCCATCCTCATGCCATGGCTCGGGAGTGTCGCCGCCGTGCTTGAGGCCTGGTATCCGGGCTCACAAGGCGGTGAAGCGATTGCCGATATCCTGTTCGGCGCCGCCTGTCCGTCGGGGCGCCTGCCGGTCACCTTCCCGCAATCGGCGGCGCAGCTTCCGCGCCCGGAATTGCCCGGCCTCGGCAAACGCTGGGCGGCCCCGTTCGGCCCGCGGATAGACCTGTCACGCGCGTCGGGATTTGATGTTCCGCATCCGGAGGGCTCCGACGTCGGCTATCGCTGGTTTGCCCGCATGGGGCACCCACCGCTCTTTCCGTTCGGGTACGGCCTGTCCTACACGGCTTTCAGCTACGACAACCTCGCCGTGACAGGCGGCAACACGCTGACAATCACATTCGACGTCACAAATACCGGCCCCTGCGAAGGCATCGATACTCCGCAGGTCTACCTCAGCAGCCGCAGAGGCGCCCCGATACGCCGACTCCTCGGCTGGTCACGCCTTAGATTGAAACCGGGTGAGCGCGCCGCGGCCAAAGTCATCGCCGACCCGCGCCTGCTGGCCGACTTCGACACGACCCGCCGCGCCTGGCACGTCCCCGAAGGCCGCTACGAAATCGCCCTCGCGCGCAGCGCAGAAGACTTCGCGCTTCACTCAGGCGCCAGCATCACGGAAAAATGGATCAAGCCCTGAGCGGGAGGAGGAGCCAAAGTTCGTGAACAGAAAAACCTGATGGGCGGCAAGCGCGCCGGAGCGCAGGACCCGTGCACTATATTCGCATACTCAATGCTTTCTGTGATTGTAACGCGAAGCCTGCTCTTCTGTTCACGAGACCGAAAATTCAGGGCAATAAGCCGCTCCCGCCATTCGCGAAGGGCGATGTTCCCAAGCGGGTTGAATCGCTGCCCCTCTTCTGGTCTTTGTCAATTATCGAAATTGTTGCGCGCCGGATGGATACCAGGTCTCCGCCAGGGACCCAGGTTCAGGCTGCAGCGCAGATAAGCGTGCAGGACCGTTCGGTCCAGCATCGCGATGCCTTCAGCAAGTGGGACAGCCTCCCGTTCTCCTGAGCCCGGCGCGATAAAAGCCAGCTGAGACAGGCTGACACGTTACCACGCTTGGATAAAAACTTTGCATAAACTGGAATCAAATTCGCACAGCGATCTTAATCTTCTGGCAAAGTTTCAAATGAGACTAACGTCTTTGTGCTGACTAATGTTCGGATTGTGAGTCTCTCAAACCGGAGGAGGCCGAGGGGGCGCCTCGCGCCTGCGCCATAACGGTTTTCACAGCAGCGTCCGAAAGATCGGGCGGATGGACCTGCTTTTTTCAAGATCCGCACCACCAGGACACACATCCGGGCCCGTCGCTTGCTGAGTAACCAGTAATCAATGAATCCATGATTATACTCCGTGTCTGGATCAAGGAGGCGACAGAATTGCGCCCTACATACAAACTGCTCGGCCAAGTGAAACGGCTTAGGGCCTTCACCCGCGACATCCGTGGCATGACCGCGGTCTGGTTTGGTCTGTCCATCCTGCCGGTCGCGCTGCTGGTGTTCGGCGGGATCGACATGGCGCGGGCGTCCTCGGAAAAGGTCCTCCTTCAGAACGCCCTCGATTCGGCGGTACTCATGGCGGCCCGCTCCGGACAGCTGGGTGACAGCGAGCTCGACGCCATGGGCGACGCCGCACTTCAGGCGCAGATCCAGGTATCCGGAAGCGGCTCCAGCACGGTCACCTCGACCTTCAGCAACGGAGAAAACGACTCCGTGAGCGGGGTTGCAACGGCCAAGGTCGGGACGCTGGGTCTGGGTCTGATAAACGTCGACTACCTGAACATCGAGGTCTCCACGGAAGTCCGGCGGGGACTGGACGAGTCAATTGAGCTGGCGCTTGTTCTCGACACCACCGGGTCGATGTCCGGCGCCCGCCTGACCAACCTGAAGTCCGCCGCGAACAATCTGGTCAAAGCCCTCACTTCCGACCCGAAGGCCAACGTCAAGATCGCCGTCGTGCCCTTCGCGCAGTATGTGAACACGGGCGTTGCGCGGCGTAACGAACCCTGGATGAACGTTCCCGCCGACTGGACCCAGAACGTTCCTGGCAGTTGCTGGACCCAGACGCATCATACCACCTGTAAGGTTAAGCACTTTGCCTGCGTCAAGTATAACGACGGTGTGGCGTATAACTCGACATGCAGTTCGCATTACGACTGCGTCTCGACCCCCCTGAAATCGCCGAAAAAGCACTGTTCGAATCCATACACGTATAAGCACACCTACCGCGGCTGCACAGGCTCCCCGGCCTATCCGAAAAACGTGACTGACAGCGATCCGGCCCGCCGCTATCCTGGCTACCTAAACCTGAACTGCGGTCAGGTCATCACGCCGCTCACCAGCAACATGACCACCGTGAAGAACGCCATCAATGCGCTGTCGGCGTCGGGCGAGACCTACATCCCCTCCGGCCTCGCCTGGGGCTTCAATGCCATCTCGAGCCCGGTCCCGTTAACAGAGGCGGCGCCCTATGGGGAGGACGGCGTAAATTCGAACCCTCGCAAGGCGATCGTGCTGATGACAGATGGTCAGAACACACAACGCATGAACCATGGTAACGGTCGCCATGACGTCAACGCAGCGAGCAATCCAACCCAGCCGAATAAGTACACAAAAGAACTGTGTACCAACATCAAGGCGAAAAATATCGACGTCTACACTGTGGCTTTTGAAGTTACGGACAAGACTATCAAGAAAATTCTTGAGGACTGCGCCAGCAGTCCGTCACACTACTTCGACGCATCAAACTCCGCCCAGTTGACCAAGGCCTTCGCCGAGATATCCTTTGCGCTGCGATCCCTCTACATCGCCCGGTAGACCATCACCGCCGAACCTGGCGCTGGCGCTTCAGCGCAAGGCGCTCACGCCTGCCTCAGCCTGCTCGCAGTCCGCAGCCAGCCCCTCGGGCAGTGCCCGGCCCTGCCGGAGTGGCGCATCTTCGCCGGAGAAACTGCCGCCGAAACCGGCGGCGGGCCGAGGAAAGCCAAGGCCTCCGACCGGGGATAGATTTCGGTGACTCTCGCTGACCTGGTCACCACGCTGACAGCGATGCGCGCCAGCATCATACCCGAGGCGCGGATATAGCCGGTCCTGGCGCCGCCTGCTTCGCCGATCTGAAATGAGTGCGTCAGTAGCGCCGCACACGGAGTAATTCGCCACCTGCTTCACCCGCCGCGAAGCTCCGTCATACAAGGCCGTGATGCTCGCTGGCGATGGGGCCGCGAGCGCGGTGTCGGTATGCGACGTGAGCCGGTTCCTCGGGCCGCAGTTCAGCGCGGCGACGCATGTGCCCAGGCTGCGCTGGCGGATGCTGTTTGCAACACCGCTGCCCCGGTACACGGCTACCGCCGGGGGCGCGCCCGCCCCCATCGCTTGCGCTGTTTCCTATTCGATCAGCCGGGTCCCGTCCCCGCCCGGTTGTCCGCCGCTCGGGCCGACCCCGTTCGGGACAGGTACGTCGCTGCCTTCGTAGTCAGCATTGATACGGATCCTCGCGGAGCCCGTCGTCTTGACCTGCTTTGCAACAATCACCGTCCAGGCGCTGTCCTCAGCCGCAAGGCCGATGCCGCGGACTTCAAGGAATCCGTTGCGAACATAGACGACCCCGAGAAGCTGCTCGACGATTTTTCCTGGCAGGCTGATATTGGGCTGATAGCCGGCAATGGTCGCCATGACCATGCCCGCGTAAGGACCGCTCTTCCGGCCGATCAGGTTCACGCTTGCGCCTGTAGATTTGAACAAGGGATCTGAGCCGTGATCGAAAAACAGGAACACGTCCTCGCCGGTCAGGCGGGCAGGCCCATGCAGCGAGAGGTTCTTCCGGAAGAAATGATCGCCGGGTTCCAGCACGAGTGTCGCGTTGGCTTTGACGACGATGCGGCGACAATGGATCCCGGGCGGGAGATAGTGTGTTCCGTGCGGCCCGTAAACGATGGGGTTTGATTGCCCGTACCCGGTGAAAGGGCAAGAATTCGTGTCCGGGAAAGTCATGGAGGCGAACGGGTCAGCGATCGCGGCGGCCCCGGTCCCCGGGGCCGGCTTCATCATCCCGCCAGTTGCGGTCAGCACGGCCTGGATCCTGCGGCCCGCGATCTGCGCCTGATTAGCGAGAACAATCTTCGCGTTTGAATGCACCCCGCAGTCCGGGGCCTCAATGACGGATGTGTGCACAAGATTAATATTAGTTGTCTGGCCACTGCTGCCGGTGGCAAGGACACAGAGGGGAGTTCTGCCGACGGGCGCTGCGGTCGCTTCGCTCCGGAATTTCCACCCGCCCCTGGGAAGGAGATTGGCGAAGAATGAGGGACGGTTGCCGTTCAGGAGTACCTTGATGGCGCTCTGACCGTTCCAGTCTACAATCTCATAAGTGCTCTGATAGGCTGGCGCGTCGCTCCACCCGTCGAACTGGGCCTCTACGAACGAAGCAGTCCGCTCTCTGACGACCGCCGGATCAACGGACAGGGCCAGATAGTGGGCCCCTTCAAGGGCGCCGGCGTCGGCGATGCTCTGGAAGCGGCTCTCGGAGGCGCTCACAGCGACAAGTTCAGCGGCGCCGATGGACACGAGTGCGCAGCACGGTATGGCCACGGCCGCCAGCTGTGCAATCGAGCCCCGGGTGCTGGCCCAGAGCCGTTTTGCCGTTAACGAGGACGCCTTTATGATCTGCGCCGGAAAGTCCATGCTCAGGCTCTTTTTTTCTGCGCGGCGTAGCGAAGATCGGATTCGGCTCTTGAGGCGCGAATAATGAACCGGATCTGATACGAAAGCAGCCGCCAGTTCAGGGGCTTTGTCACGAAAGACGTCGCGCCGAGGCGGAATGCCTTGTCAATGGCGGCTACATCCTCCCTGCCGGTTTGTACGATTACGGCCAGATGCTCGCATCGCGCATGATGGCGGACATGATCCAGGGTATCGAAGCCGTTCAGAACGGGCATTTCCAGATCGAGAAGCATGGCGTCGTAATCGCCGGCCTCAAGGAGGTCCATGGCTTCGCCTCCGTTGGAGGCCAGGTCTACTGACATTGTCGGCGATGACAGGTTAACCTGCGCGAACTCCCGCAGAATAGGATCATCGTCGACGAAGAGTATTCGCGCATCCTGATTGAGCACATACTCGAAGCCGGCCATAGAAACGTCCCTTGACCCAACGCGGGTTTTTATACTTTAGTGAACATCCTTTGATTTCCGATTAAGGGACTGACCGAAATCAGGGTCAGTTGTTTCATTGCGCGGCAATGAGCCCCTGCCCGGGCCCGGCGGCAAATGGGACTCTGGAGGTTTTTCCTGAGATCGCGCCTTGATGGGAGCCCGGCCGGGACCTGCGAGACCTCATTGAAAACGGCGTGAAACCCATGCTGTCCAAACGGCCCGGAAAGGCGCCTTCCCCGCGGTGTCAGTTCGCCGGCAGGGTTGTCCGGCCAACCGGGACCGGCAGCGCATCTGCCTTGATCCCGGCTCCTGGCAAGTCCGTGAATTTGCCCGGGGCCCCATACAGGTAGCCCTGGATAAAATGAACGCCGGCTATTCGCACTATCTTGGCCTGCGCCTCGGTTTCCACGCCTTCGGCTATGAGCTTCATCCCCAGAGCCCTGCCGACCCCGATGACCGCCAGAATGATCGCCGCTGAGGCGGTATCCTGCGCGCAATGGGTAACAAAACTCCGGTCAATCTTCAGGGTCGAAAAGCGCAGCCGGCGAAGGGCGTGAAGGCTGGTATAGCCGGCGCCGAAATCATCGAGCGCAACCCGCACGCCGAGCGCCTGAAGGCGTTCAAGCGTCTTTTCGGCCAGTTCCTCGTTCAGGATGGCGGTCTCGGTTATTTCGATTTCGAGACGTTCCAGCGGAAAGGCCGTGAGGCGGGCGGCCTCGGCAATCCGGTCAGGGAAATCACGCTGCTGGAATTCGCCGGCGGATGCATTGACCGAGATGTGGAGATCGTCCCTCGCCAGCGCCTCACGCATCGCCCGTTCCAGGACGAAGTCCGTCAGCTTCGAGATCACTCCATTCGCCTCGAGCGCGGGGATGAACTCATCGGGAGGCCTGAGGCCCCTCTCGGGGCAATTCCAGCTTACCAGAGCCTCCGCCTTGCCGGCGAACTCGCCGTTACGGTCCATGATCGGCTGGTAGCGAAGGCTCAGATGGCCTGCGGCGATTGCCTGAGCAAGGTCGGCGCCGATGTCCTTGCATGCACCGGCGGCCTCTGGCGCGGCTCGCTCCCCGGCGGCTGCCGCCAGGGTCCGGTCAAGGATCTCCGAAATCATCGCAGGATCAATCCCCCGCGTTTCACCTGATCTCGCAGCCATCTCGGCGCTTGCGGCAGCCCTGGCTACCGCTGATGCACCAAGGCTCAGGCTCATTGACTTAAGGGCGTGGGCAGCCTGCGCGCAGGCTTCAAGGTCGCCCGCCGAAAGCGCGGTCCTGAGGTCCTGGAGGCGGGCTGGCGCATTCGCCGCATAGAGCGCCTCGACCCTGGCGACAAAGTCCGGCCGGCCATTGAGGCTCATGGCGGCCAGCTCGGCCCGGACAGCGGGATCAAACAGCGCCTTGTCCGCCCCCTCATGCGGCGATGAGGCAGGGACGGCCGGTTCAGGCGGCTGGCTGGCGAGATGTCCGCAATATGTATCAAGGGCTTTTGCGATATCGCTTATGGTAAACGGCTTATAGATGACCCCATCCATGCCTGCGCCGCGCCAGGCGTCAGATGCCGACCCGACAACATGTGCAGTGAGCGCAAGGATCGGTGTGCGCCTCTGGCCCCGGCCAGCCTCCTCCTGGCGAATGATGGCCGCGGCTTCGAAGCCGTCCATGACAGGCATGGAGCCGTCCATGAAAACGAGGTCAAAAGCCTCGGCGCGGAGGCGCTCTACAGCCTCGGCGCCGTTCTGCGCGACCGACGCAATGACGCCAAGTTGCTGCAGGGCTTCGCAGGCCACTTCCCGGTTGAGCTCCGCGTCGTCGACAACCAGAACGCGCGCGCCCGGGAACTGGACACCAAGGAAGGCAGCGGCGGCGGCCTCACGCAGGGCGAGGGGCGCGCCGGCGTGGATCTGGGCTGCCAGGGTCATCACATCAAAGCGCCGGACTGGCCTTTGCAGGACGCAGGCACCGGTGTCTTCATCGCCGCCTTCATCGCTGTCTGGCGTCCCGACCAGGACGGTTGGAATGGGTGCTGCCGGCAAGTCCGCCGCCCGGCCCGCCCTCTGGCCCGCCCCCCGGAATGTGGCGGCGAGCCCCGACTGCGAACTGGAAACCGAAATCCCGAAGGCCTGAAGATAGCCGGTCAGCGCCCGCCCGGTCATGCGGCCAACGCCTTCTATGGAGACCGCTCGCTCAGATGAGCCTGCGCTGAAGGACACAGGCTCACCAGCCGGGCTGAGGGCCGCTTCAAACGCAAATGTTGAACCCTCGCCGATGACGCTCGACAGCCGCCACTCGCCGTTCATGGCGCGCACCAGGCGATCACATATCGTCAGGCCGAGTCCGGTGCCGCCATGTTTTCGGGTTGTGGATGAATCGACCTGGGAAAAGGCCTCGAACAGCGTGGGAAGCTTATCTTCCGGAATACCGCATCCGGTATCTGTCACACTGAAGAGAACGCTGCCGGGTCCCGCCCGGCCAGGCTCTATGGCAATCAGCACGCCGCCGGTTTCTGTGAACTTGATCGCATTGTTAGCGAGGTTGCTGAGCACCTGGCGCAGTCTGGTGGGGTCAGCCTTCACGGGCGGGATCCGCGGATCCACGAAGACCGCCAGGTCCAGACCCTTCTCCTTTGCACGCTCTGCGAACAGGCTGCCGACGTCCTCGGCGATTTCAGCAAGATCGACCTCAACGGCCTCAAGTTCAAGCTTGCCTGCCTCGACCTTGGAGAAGTCGAGAATGTCATTGATGATGCCCAGAAGGGACTTTCCGGACTTGGCAATGACGTTTGCATAACGGCGCTGGCGCGGTGGCAGGTTCGCGCTCGCCAGCAGTTCGCTGAGCGCCAGGATGCCGTTCATCGGCGTCCTGATTTCGTGGCTCATCATGGCCAGGAACTCTGACTTGGCCGATGTCGCCTCCTCGGCTGCGATCTTGGCGACCGACAGCTCTGCAGTGCGCTCCGATACCTGCTCTTCCAGGCCCGCCACCTGCGCCGCGATCCGCTCGTCCCTGGCCTTGATACCGCTCATCATCAACTGAAAGCTTGCGACAAGGCCTCCCACCTCTCCGTCGGCGACGAAGTCTGTCTTGAGCGCATAATCGCCGGACTCGCGCACTGCGATGGTGAAAGCGGCCAGTTCTGTAATCGGGCGGCTGATGCGGCGCGCCATGCGAAGCGCGATGAAGAGCCCGAGCATCAGGGCGACGCCTACCCCTGCAAGGCTGGTCAGAACCGCGCTGAATATGCGGGCCTTGAGCCCCGGCGTTTCACTGAGCAGGGTGATCTTGCCGACTGTTTCCCCCTCGCTCATTACGGGCGCCGAGACCATCAGCGTACCGCTGTTGAACACCGACCAAAGGGGGGCGGAAGCGTCTCCGGCCAGATACGGGTCAGAGTTGAGGCGCACACCTGCGCCGGTTTCGGCCAGAACCTCTCCTTCAGCGCTCTCGATCCGGGCGTAGACGATGTTCGGCATCTGGCTGATGGACCGGACCGCCAGGAACACGCCGGCACTTTCGCCGCGGCGGACGGGGTCTGCAGCAAGGGATCCGATGACACGTGCCGTCTGCAGAAGACGCTCGGTTTCCAGCGCCGTTTGCCGCCGGGCATCGATCCAGCCAGACATCATCGCTGTCACCACGCCGGTGGCGATGAGAGATATCAACACCAGGCCAATGAGCTGCTGGCCTATCGAGGAGCCGCGAAACAGAGCCATTTGAATGTCTTGCAAGCCCCTCACAGATCAATGGCCATTAAGTTGAATGGCTCTTCATTTAAAACCTTTAATGGTAATATTTCATTGAAGTGCACCCCTGAAATTCCTCTGGAAATAAACACATTCCGCTCAGGAAAAGGACGTACGGACGCAGCGATAAGGGAGCCCGCAGTGACCCGGCCCCGGCAATTCCCGCCCTGAATTTGCAGGCTCTCCCGATCAGGGAGGATGACACATGCGCAAGAGCAGGAATTGGCTTCGCCGGCCTGCGGCTCAGGCGAGCAGATCATTGCGATGATCCGGGGACGGCGTGAAGACGCCAGGCACCTGCCGGAGTTTGAGCGAACAGAAAATCGCATGCGGTTTGCGCCAGGACTGGCCTGCAAGCTGGCCGAGCTGGATCGATCAACGTTCCGGCATGAGGGCGATGACGCTGCCATGCGTGAGCGTCGGCGGGCCCTCGCTACCGCGCGCCGCCGGTTCTGTTAGCGCCGGCCGGGCACCCCGCTCGGCCGTAAGGGCCCGGATCCGGTAAGCCGGCATTGCCGACAGGTCTTGAGGGCATAATGGCCCCGCAGATCGTCAGTTATCCCCCTGTCTTCAAGCGCGGCGCGCGGAAAGACGCGGCGCCACTCAACGTGCCTGCTCCGGCCCCGTCGATGGCAACCGCGTCGTCAGATCCGGACGGTCTGCGAAAGCAGGACGGGGCGATCCGGTCCAGAGCAGGCCGGGTTCGAAAGAGCCTAAGCTGATCCCGAGGAGACCAGTTCTGCAAAGAAACTGACCTGCTCCATCTGCTCGAGGCTGGAGACAGCCGTATTGGCCAGCTTCGGATTGGCAACCACGATTGCCAGCGCCTGCGCCCGGGAGATCGCCACATTCAGGCGGTTCTTTGAGAACAGGAATTCGATGCCCCTCGGACTTTCGGCAGCGTCTGACGTGCACATCGAGAGGATGACAACCGGTGCTTCCTGTCCCTGGAACTTGTCCACACTGCCTACCCGGGCTCCGGGACCGAGCGCTGCTTTCAGCTTGTTCACCTGATAGTTATACGGCGCAACGAACAGGATATCGCGCAGCGTCAGTGTCCGTGGACGGCCGTCTTCCCCCGGCCAGACGGGCGTCCCGATGAGTTCGCGAACGATCTGCCTGATAATCTCTGCTTCTTCATCGCTGCCTTGCGTATTGCCCTCATGTTCGACCGGTACGAAGCAGATCCCCGATGCCTTGCGGATGATCGGGCCTTTGGGCTGCACAACGTATCCGGACGTGGCCGCATCGGATCCAAGCCGGCCATCATAGACCTGCTCCGAAATCACCCGGCAGACGTCCGGATGCATCCGGTACGTTTTCGGAAGGAACACGCCGAGATCCGGCGGGATCGTGGCCTTGCCTTGCAGCAGGTAGTCGAGAACGGACAGGCCGCTTTCCCCCGGGTGCGAGCCCTGGATGGGCTGGGAGAGCTGCATCTGGTCGCCCATCAGGACAATGTTCCTTGTCGCCGCGCTCATCCCGATCAGGTTTGCGACCGAGACCTGTCCGGCTTCATCGACGAACAGGTAGTCGAACTCGCCGCGGACCAGCGGACTGGCAAAGGCCCAGGCCGTCCCGCCAAAGCAGAGCGCGCCGGAGATGGCGAGATCCTTCACGCCGGAGATCAGTTCGATGTCCCCGCGCCGGGCGAGTTCATCGTCGCCGCCTTGCTGCGCTTTGATGAGCCTTGCCGGGAAACCGTCCGCGGCGACCTGGTCGGCAACGCCGGCGAGGAGGTTGTTGATCGCCTTGTGGCTGTTGGACGCGATTCCGACCTTCTTCCCGTCACGGAGCAGCCGGGCGATGATATGCTTCGCCGTATAGGTCTTGCCGGCGCCGGGCGGCCCCTGGATGCAGAGATAGCTACCCTCAAGATGGCGCACGGCTTCGATGACGGAGGTCAGCAATGGCTGTCCGGGATCAAGTATATCGCCGGCAGCATTTCCCCCGATGCGAGGGCGCGCGCGCAGGAGAAAATCCATGATCGCGCAGGGCGCGTATCCTCCCCGCACCGTCTCTTCGACAACGGCGGATATGGTGGCGGGAATAGGCTTTGGCGAAACAAACTCGTCCGGTACGAGGTTCATGCGCGCGGGCAATTCCCGCTTCGAGGCGAAGCTGATGATGCCGGTGTCGGGATCATAGTCCTTCACGCTGACCGTGAGCGTCTCATGGTCCAGCACATGGAAGGCTTTCGCCGTTCCTTTGTACGGCTGATCGATATCGAAACAGTACTCGTGGATCGCGTTTCCCCGTGTCGGCTTGACGGCGGGCGCCAACGTGCGTGTCACCTCCGCAAGGCAATCCATGTCCTCGAACAGCTCCGGCTCCGACCATCCGAGGCGGTCGAAATACTTCCACCACATCGGCTTGGCTTCCCGCCGGTGAAACTCGAGCGACCAGGCAAACACCTCCTGCACGGCGCCGAGCGGCGTAGCGGAGTTCTTTTCGGCCTCTGCCAGCAGGGTGTCGCGAAGGTGCGTATACTCACTCGCCTCGGGACTGATCTCGGGTTCGCCCTCCCCTGCCGGGCCCAGAAAAGGGATCCTGTGCGCCGCCTGCTCGCGCCTGAGCCAGTCGGCAAGCTCCTGAGTGCTGTTGCAGTCATCGATGTTATAGTCGCGGATGTTCCTGAGGACCGCCGAGGTCTTCCAGGTCTCCCCGTCCGGGTTCTCGCGCCAGGCTTCGTAGACGATGATGCTGTCCGATCCGCTGGCCACATCCGTCGCCCGCTTGCCGCGGTAGATGTGCTCGACATTCTTGATCGAGTATTTCGGCTCACCGATAAGCACGCCGTGACGAACCACCGTGTAGAGATCAACGAACACATGGTTGCGCAAGAGGGTGTCGACCTTGTCTTCGCAGACACCGTGCTGGCCCATCAGCTTACGGAGCGCGGTGATCTCGTAGGCGGCGTAGTGATAGATGTGCATCGACGGATCCGCCTTCCAGCGCGCATAGACCCATTCGATGAACCCGGTGAACGCCTGCTTCTCGGCGGCCTTGTCATGCGCCCAGAAATCCCTGAACGCGCGGGTTCCGTCCGGTTCGAAATAAGCGCTGCCCCAGAGATACTCGAGGCCGCCCTCGACCCCGGGAAATCCCTCGATGTCGAAGAACACATCGCCCGCGCTCGCCGGCGGCAGCAGCGCGAGGCCGCGCGCCGCGCCGGGGCCGGGCCCCAGGATTTCGTAGACGGGCTTGTCCTTGCCCTTTGAGGCAATCTGCAGGCGCGCCTGCGCCTTTGCCCGCTGGAAACTCTCGGCCTTCATGCCGGGGATGTCTTCGAGACCGGACCCCGCGAGCGCCGTCATCGTCGTGATGCCGGCCGCCTCGAGCTTCAGGACCTGGCTGCGCCTCAGGTTGGCAACCTGGGACAGGTGATCGCGTTCGGCGAGGAGGCGCCTCGCGAGATCGCTCCAGTCGCCGTGGGAGCTGCTCTCGGCAGGGTCAGGTGTCGGGGCGTCGTCATCATCATGGAAAGCGAGGAAGCCCGCCTTGAGCGACTGGTAGTAGGCATAATAGCTTGCAACGCTGAGGACGCGCTTCGTGTTGTCTCCGAGCACGACGGCCATGTTCCGGGGCCGCAGGCCCTGCAACGCTTCCAGCATCTCCACATAGCAGCTGAGCTGGATCGCAAAATAAGGCTTGAGCTTGCGCGACAGCTTCGTGTCCCAGACCTCGTAATGGAAATCACCCAGCCTCGACGGCCCCGCAACCTTCACCAGGAAATCTGCCTTGCCGGCAAACCGGTCCATCGTCAGGTAGGCCTGCGTGATGACCTCGCGGCCGGCCTGCATCGCCTCGATGGTTTGCGCATGCATGACCTCGGGGCGATCATCCCCGATCGCGCAGATGTCTGCGCCGGACGCTTCGAGCGCATCTACGAAGGCGTTCTCATGGGCGAACCCCTTCTTGCGCAGGTGCACCAGCAGCGGATCGTCCCTGTCCATCTGCTCGGCGAGAAGCGGATCATGCAGGCGCTTACGGTTCATCGCCGAGGCAAACGGCGACTCCATAAACGTGATCAGGTCCGAGGGGGAGAACAGGATGCCCTGGTCAGTCAGCTTCACGCGAATGGGTCCACTTCGGATCTTACTCTCAGACGTTTAAACGGTTTCGTATTGGCGCCCAATGGGAAATGAGCGGGCGGCAAGTCACAATGAGCCCCCGCACAGCCCGCAATCCGCAGAAGCCCGCGCCGTCCATAAATGATACTATGATAGCTATTTATGAACTCACATGGCATATTGTAGATATCATGATATCACTCCTGACACCCACCAAAGCCCAACTCCGGCTCGCGGAAAACCTGCGGGAGCGCCGCCTTGCCACGGG
>CALGEF010000003.1 GCA_937881755.1 uncultured Acidobacteriota bacterium | reverse complement strand
ATCGCCTTATCGCCGATGACGCCCAAAGGCTGGTTCGCCCTCGGGCCCGTATCGGCCGAACCGGCCCTGCAAAGGCAGGGCATCGGGTCTGCGCTGATCCGGGCGGGCCTCGGCTAGGTGCGCGTGGCCGGCGCCCTCGGCTGCGCCCGGACGGGCAATCGGCTCTACTATCGGCGGTTCGGGTTTGCGCTGGATCCAGCCGCATGTCCCGCGGACCAGCCGCCGAAATACTGCATTACGCTCTGCTTCGGGGCGCTGAGGCCGTCAGGGCTGATCGCCTTTCATCGCCTGTTCAACGGGCTGCCGTGAAGGTCACCCGTCTCCGGGCGTTGGCCCGCAGGTGATTGAAAGATGGGCTCAGTTTGCCAGTTTCAGCCAGTCACGGGCGGCCTGCAGCGCCATCTTGATTTCGGCGGAGGTCAGCATCTCGGCCATGTCCTGGCGCTGAGCCCTGGCTTCCTCATGACCGCGGGCGGCGGCGAGGTTGAACCATTTGTGCGCTTCAATGAGATTGATCTCGGTGCCCGTGCCGGTCGCGAAGGCGAGGCCTGCGCGGTAGAGATCGTCGGGCAGGGAGTGGGCGCCTATCAGCGCGCCGGGCTCCACGGGAATATCTGAATAAGCCATTGCATTTCTTCCTTTGACACCTGCGCAGCGGGCCGGGAATTCCCCATGTCCGCGCTGCAAAACCACTCACCTGCCAGACCATCCGGCAACGGATCAAAGGTGACCTGAAGGGGTTGGCACTTGGTTAATTTGCGGTTTGCCAAGCGGCGGCTGTGTGAAGGATTCGGGGCACGGTGTTAGGATTTGCGGCGTAGGCGGATCTTTCAGTCCATTCCGGGATAGCGGCGGAATGCAGGCAGCCCTGTGGATGTGCGCCGCCCAGGCGGTCTGCCCGGCGGTCTGCACCTGCGCGCCGGGCGCAAATGCGGAGGGCTCGTCCAGTGTGACCGACTGCACATCGACAAGGCCCGGAAGGAAGGTCTCGTTCACGTAAAACAGCCCGGCGCCGCACTGGCTGCAGACGCGGCTCAAACAGTCGCCAGAGGAGTTGGTGGTTGCGGGCGTGCTCCGGGTGATCCTGAGGTTGCCGGCGGGCATTACCGCCCATGCTACCGTCGCACCCCGGCGCACATCTGACAGTCCCGGCAATGGCAGATCGAGACGCGCCCCGGCGGCCCGCTCAGTTCATACCGGATTGCGCCGCACTGGCAGCCGCCGGAAATCGCCATTGCCCAACGCGGGAGTCAAAACAAAAATCCCCGCAGGTCCATCGACCCACGGGGATTTCTTCAATTTACTCTGGTTCAGCCCGAAATCAGGCGGCCATCTTCTTCTTGGCCAGCGACTTGGCGAGTTTTTCCATCGCCTTGACCTTGTCGATGTTCTCGACGGCGGCCAGTTCGCGGGCCATCCGGTCCAGCGCGCTCTCATAGAGCTGACGCTCCGAGTAGGACTGTTCCGGCTGGTCATCGCCGCGGTGCAGGTCGCGCACGACCTCCGCGATCGAGATCAGGTCGCCCGAATTGATCTTCGCTTCGTATTCCTGGGCGCGGCGCGACCACATGGTTCGCTTGATGCGGGCCTTGCCGCCAAGGGTTTTCAGGGCGTCATCGACGAGCTTCGAGCCGGCCAGGGCACGCATGCCCGAAGCTTCGGCGCGGTTGGTCGGCACGCGCAGGATCATCTTGTCCTGGTCGAAGGCAACGACATAGACTTCGAGCGCCATGCCGGCGACCGTCTGCTTCTCAACAGCGGTGACCCTGCCGACGCCGTGAGCCGGGTAGACAACGCTTTGCCCGACCTCGAACGCCAAAGTCCGAGTCTCTGCTTTTTTCGCCATTCTGAATTGACCCTTTTTCTACACATACGCAAGCGACGTCTTCCCGGCCCAGTGCCCTTATTGAGGTACCGAGTTAGGAATTCCCGCTTCTCTTGGATTATTGATCAGAATTAAGTGATAGCACGATTTTGACGCATTTACAACAGTTGCGCGCAGGGCGCCGCGAAATGGAAACAGTTTGAATTCAAGCGCCTCGTTAACTCTCGAGGCACCTTGGGCCCTGTAGCCGCCGCACAGCGAACCGACGCCGCGGCCCGTTTCAGTCGCCGGATCCGGGATTGGGGCTGAAGTATTTTTCCAGCTTGCCGGTTTCCTGCGCGAACTTTTCGCGGTCCTCGGGCGGGGTCTTCAGCCGGGTGATGTTCGGCCAGATCTTCGCGTATTCGGTGTTCAGCTTCAGCCATTTGCTGTCCGGATCGTCTTCGGTGTCCGGCTTGATCGCTTCCACAGGGCATTCCGGCTCGCAGACGCCGCAATCGATACACTCGTCCGGGTGGATGACGAGCATGTTCTCGCCCTCGTAGAAGCAGTCGACCGGGCAGACCTCTACACAGTCCATGTATTTGCAGCGGATGCAGGCATCGACGACGATATAGGTCATGGGCGGGTTAGTCTCTCAGGGAGGGGATCAATCAGGCCAGCCAATTGGCGGCGAGGCACCGCGCTGTCAATGTCACTGGCTCAATCGGTCGTACAGTTTCGCTCAAGCCCGGCTCGAGATGCGCGCTTCGGCGCGCTGGCGGGCCTGCGCGCGGCTCACGTCATCGACATGCAGCAGCCCGGCGACATGTCGGACATAGGCCTCCTCGACGTCCGCCCGCTCGCCGTCGGACAGGATTACCCGGTAGATCGCCTCGACAACCTTGATCCGGTTGGTCAGCGCCAGCTTCTTCGCGTGTCTGGTGAACTGGTGGCTGCCGACGGCTTCTTCGGCCAGGGTTTCAGCTTCGGCCAGCACGGCGTCTGCCCTGGCCGCGTCGAATTCAAAAGATTCCAGCAGGATCTCGGCGATCATGTCGCTTTCGATGTTCACGTAAACACCGTCGACCAGCGCCGCCTCGACCAGCAGGGCCCCGACCGCCACTTCCGCCGGCATCGGCAGCTCGGCGGGTGTTTTCGGGGTGAACAGCTTTTTCAGGGACTTCATCATGGCTTGGGCTCCAGCGGCCGGTACAATGTCCGCGCCTCTTCGGCCGGCCCCCGCCGTGTCCCGAGGCCCAGCACTTCGACACTCAGGATATCTGCGCCTTTCCCGAATGTCACGATGTCGCCCACCGCAAGGCTGGCGCCCGGCTTATCAGTGCGCCGCGTCTGTCCGGCATGCGACAGGCGCAGGCCCGATTTGCGCACATAGTCGCTCGAGAGTGCGCGGGTGCGGAAGAAGCGCGCCCGCCAGAGCCAGACGTCTGCGCGCACCGACGTCTCACCGCCAAGCTCTGGCGTCATCTGCCATCCTCTGGCGTCATCTGCCATCCTCTGGCGTCATCTGAAGGGGCGGTACCGGAACGCTCCAGGCGCGCGGGCGGTTTCGGTTTTCGGCGGCCGCTGCTTTTGCGGACGGGCGGGCTTGGCGGGTTTGGGCGGCGGCAGCAGCGCGGCGAGCGCGGCGAACGGGCTGTCGGGATCGATCGGCTTGGCGCGCCGTTCCGGCTGCGGCGCCGGGGCAGGTCTGCGATTATCGGGACGGCGGTCGCCTGGGCGGCGATCCGGCCGGGCGTCCGATCCACCTTCGCTGTGCCCTTCCGGGCGATCCTTCGGGCGGCGGTCCGGGCGGGGCGCGCCTTCGGGTTTCGGCGTCGCGGTGTCAGCGCGCGGCGGGCGGCGCGCAGGGCGGTCTTCCGCTTCCGGACGGGCGCGCGCCACATAGCGCCACAGCGTCACAGCGCCGGTTTCGGGGTTCTTCTCCACCGGGGCGATACCGAAGCCTTTCAGCACGGCGGGCCAGTCTTCGGCAGGGCAGGAGATGACGGAGGCGAGATCGATCGGGATTTCGAACACGGCTTTAGCCGCGTCCTTGCGGCGCCTGGCGAGTTCCCAGCCGAGGCGTTCGGCGAGGTCTGAGCGCACGGCGCGGCGGCCGAAGCGGAGGTAGCCGTTGGCGGCGAGCGCCGCCTCCGGCCAGGTTCCGTCCAGCCCGAACGAGCCGGCCCCCTCCGGGGCGAGGGGATATTCGGTGGACGATTCAACGGCCTTGAGGATGGCGATCATCCGTTGCGCAGCCGGTTTCTGTGCGTCGGGCGCATAGGCGGCGACGCGGCCAACGCGGATGCCGGCAGCTTTCAGTGCTTCGCGCTGTTCGGGATTGAGGCGCGGCGCGGCCTCGTCCGTGCGCAGATCAATCGCCGCGCCGCTTTCGAGTATGCGGAAGGCGAGGCCCCGCAGGAGACCTTCGAGCGCTTCGCCGGATTTTGCAAAAGCAAGCTTCGCATGCGTCGGAAGCACGCGGCCGATCTCGCCGCGCACCCATTCCTCGATCCGTGCCAGCGCTGGCTGGCGCTCGGCGGCTTCGGCCTCCACAGCGCCGATCAGTTCGGTGCGCGGCGTCATCCATTGCGGGCCCTTGCCGAGGCGGGCGACAGGTGCGCCCTTGTATTCGATCTCGGCGGCTTCGGTCAGTTTGAAGGCCTCCGCCGGGGCGGAGGCGATTTCGGCAAGCCGGCCGGTGAGCATCGGGCGGATGGCGGCAAGTGCGGCGCTGCGCACGGCCTTGCCCTCCAGGGTGCGCGCATCGACGACCGGCTCGAAGCTCAGCCCTCGCAGGCGGCCCACGAGATGGCCTTCAACGGTCACATCGCCTTCTGGCGTAAGGTCAGTCACGAGCGCATCTTCTTTCCTCAGGCTTGCGAGCAGGGCAGTGGTTCGCCGGTCCACGAAACGGGCCGTCAGCGCAAGGTGTAGCGCGTCTGACAGGGAGTCTTCAATCTCCCGGGTTTTCTGCTGCCAATATGCAGGGTTCTCAAGCCAGTCCTCGCGGTTGGCCGCATAGGTCCAGGTGCGGATGGCGGCGAGGCGTTGCTGCAGCTGGTTGATATCGCCGCGCACCGACGAGAGGTCGTCCATCCGGCGCCGCAGGCCCTCGTCGGAGAGGCGCGCATCGGGGTCAGCCAGCGTCTCGGCAAGGCCGAGCACCAGGCGGCCATGACCTTCAGGGCCAGCCTTGCGGAAGTCCGGCAGGCGCGCGAGGTCCCAGAGTCGGCGGACTTTCCGGTCGCCCGTCACATTCGGGCCGATGGCGCCGTCCTCGCTCATCCGGCGCAGCACCCACTCGTCCAGTGCGCGCGGATTATGGATCAGCACGGGCTTGCCGGATGGGCGTTCGAGGGAGCGGATGAGGGCCTTGAGGCTGGAATAGTCGAGCGCCGAATTGCGCCACTGCACCGCGTCCACCGGATCGAAGCAGTGGCCTTCGATGGCTTTCCATTCTTCGTCCCGGAAAGGCGGGCAGCTGCCGGTCTCGCCGAACTCGCCATCGGTGCGGAAGCGTCCCGCGCGGCCCGCGATCTGCGCGCATTCGGCCAGCGTCAGCGCGCGGTGGCGCCGCCCGTCATACTTTGTGCGCGAGGCGAACACGACCCGGTCGACGTCAAGGTTGAGCCCCATGCCGATGGCGTCGGTGGCGACGATGTAATCGACTTCGCGGGACTGGTAGAGTGCGACCTGCGCGTTGCGGGTGCGGGGCGAAAGCGCGCCCATGACGACCGCCGCGCCGCCTTTCTGGCGGCGGAGGAGTTCGGCGATCGCGTAGACTTCCTCGGCGCTGAAGGCGACGATGGCGGTGCGTTTCGGCAGTTTGGTGATCTTGGCATGGCCGGCATAGCGCAGCTCCGAGAAGCGCGGGCGCGGCTCGGTCTCGACACCGAGTTTGAGCTCCTTCAGCAGGCTGCGCATCGTGTCGGCGCCAAGCAGCAGCGTCTCGTGGATGCCGCGCATGTGCAGGATACGGTCGGTGAACACGTGGCCGCGGTCATCATCCTCGGCGAGCTGGATCTCGTCGATGGCGACGAAGTCGGCGCGTACGTCGACCGGCATCGATTCCACCGTGCACACGAAATAGCGCGCCGTCGGCGGGCAGATGCGTTCCTCGCCGGTCAGCAGCGCGGCGGCGGCATAGCCCTTGGCCGCGACGACCCGGTCATACACTTCGCGCGCCAGCAGGCGCAGCGGCAGGCCGATCATGCCCGTGCCGTGCGCGAGCATCCGCTCGATCGCATAGTGGGTCTTGCCGGTATTGGTGGGCCCGAGGATGGCCTTGAGGGTGGTCATGTGTGGCGAAGGGGTGGGGACGAGGCGGGCTTAAGTCAAGCGCGGCCTGCGGTGATCCTGCGGATCATGCCTTGCTCATGCGGGCGGAAGGCCGGGGGCAGGCGGGTGGCGCCGTCATACAGGGCCCCGGCAAGGACGAGCTGCTCGCCTTCCGACCAGCGGCAGTCGGCGCCGCAGAGATTGGCGCCCGAGAGGTTTGCCTGGCGCAGCGAAGCGCCGGTGAAGTCCGCGCCGATCAGGCAGGCGCCCGAGAGGTCTGCGCCTTTCAGTGAGGCATGGCGCAGTGACGCGCCGCGCAGGTGGGCATTGCGGAACGTGGCCGACATCAGCCGCGCATGGTCGAGCCGGGCGCCTTCAAGGTTCGCCCAGTTGAGGCAGGCGGCGCGCAGTTCGCAGTCCCGGAACGCGGCGCCCGCGAGGTCGCGCCCGCTGAGATCGGCGCGCAGGAAATCCTGCCGCTCGATCTGCGCACCGCGCAGTTCGGCCAGGCCAAGTTCCATGACCCTTTCAGATCCCAGATAGCGGATCCCAATCACGCCCAGCTCCCATTCCCGAACGTCAGGTTGAAGTGATTGGCGCCGCTGCGCAACCGTCCGGGTGCGGGTTTCCGTTTGACCGTGATATGCCCGTCCGATACCGGATGACCTGAGTTTCGGAAGGCCTGCCGCCCGTGATCGTCTATCGCTCCCTCCTGTTCGTTCCAGGTGCCCGGTCCGACCGGTTCGGCAAGGCCGTGGCTGCCGGCGCCGACGCCGTGATCATTGACCTGGAGGACGCCGTCCTGCCGGCGGACAAGGACCGGGCGCGCAGCGAGTCGCTGACCTGGCTCGGTGCCTGGCGCGGGCGCCATCTGGGCCTGCGCATCAACTCGCCGCGTACGGCGTCCGGCTGCGCGGACCTTGCGGCGCTCGCCGGTTCGCCCGCCGCGGCGCGGGCGGATTTCATCATCGTGCCGAAGGCCGACACGGCGGTCGATCTTGAGATCGTGGCCGAGGCGCTCGGCCGGCAGGTCCCGCTGATCCCGATCATCGAGAGCGGGCGGGCGCTCTCGAACGCGTTCGAGGTTGCGCGGCAGGCGACCGGCGGCGTCTTGTTCGGCGGCGTCGACTATTCGGCGAGCCTCGGCGCGGATCTCTCGGACTGGGACGCGATGCTCACCGCGCGCGGCACGATTGCCGCTGCCTGCGGCGCGGCGGGCGTGCCCGCCTATGACGTGCCGTATCTCTATACGTCGGATACCGGCGGCCTCGCGGCTTCGACGCGCAAGGCGAAGGCGATGGGCTTTTCGGGACGCGCCTGCATCCATCCGGATCAGGTCCCGGCCGTCAACGCCGCCTGCTCGCCGAGCGAGGCCGAGATCGCTGACGCCCGCGCTGTTCTTGCCGCGATGGAGGCGGCGGGCGGCGGCGTGGCGCTGTTCAAGGGCAAGATGATTGACCGGCCGGTGATCCTCGCCGCTGAGCGGCTTCTTGCAAGTGTCCGTTCAACGTGAATTCGGGAGCCAGCCCATGTCGTCCCTATCCGTCTCACCCGTTGCCCATGTTCGCGGGGGCCGCGCGGCGCCTGAAGACGACAATTGGGGCGGGGAGCGCGCGGTCATCCTTCTTGAAGAGACCTTTCCGCAGGACGCGCTGTTCGGTCTCGGCGCCTTCAGCCATGCCGAGATCGTTTTCCAGTTCCACCTTGCGCCCGATGCGAAAATCGAAACCGGCGCACGCCGCCCACGTGGCAACCCGGACTGGCCGCTCGTCGGCATCTTCGCTCAGTGCGGCAAGAACCGGCCCAACCGGATTGGCGTCACGGTCTGCCGGATTGTATCTGTGTCGGGCCGCGAAATAGCGGTCGAAGGCCTTGATGCCATCGACGGCACGCCGGTCCTCGACATCAAGCCCGTGATGCGGGAGTTTCTGCCGCGCGGAGACATTCGCCAGCCGGACTGGTCGCGCGAGCTCATGAAAGATTATTGGTAGAACTGAAGGACCCCGGCCATGGCCGATACGATTGTGCATTCCGAAGCCGATGAGCGCCAGATGCTGGACGCGATCGCCAAGTGGATCGAGAAAAAGGTCGCGCCCGTCGCGCTGAAGCTCGAGCATGACAACGAATGGCCGGCCGATCTTGTTGCCGACATGACAGAGCTCGGCCTGTTCGGCGCGCTGGTGCATCCGGACTATGGCGGGCTGGGCCTGTCGGCGACGACCTATACGCGCATCGTCTCGCTGATCTCGGAGGAGTGGATGAGCCTGACGGGCATATTCAACACCCACATGATGATGGCGATCATCGTGCAGAAGTTCGGGACCGACGCGCAGAAGGCCTATTGGCTGCCGAAATTCGCAAGCGGCGAGATGCGCGGCGGCCTTGGCCTGACGGAGCCGGACGCGGGCAGCGACCTGCAGGGCATCCGCACGGTGGCGAAGCGTTCTGGCGACAGGTACGTCGTGAACGGAACGAAGACGTGGATCTCAAACGCTATCGAGGGGCACTGCGTAGCGCTGCTGGTGAAGACGGATCCAGACGCCGTGCCGCGCCACCGGGGCATGTCGATGCTGATCGTGCCGAAGGTTGATCCGGAGACAAAGCTGCCCCTGAAGGGTGTGCGCAACGGGAAAAAACTCGGCAAGCTCGGCTACAAGGGCATTGATTCGGGCGAGTTCATATTCGAGGACTATGAGTGTGACGCAAGTCTCTGCCTGGTCGGCGGGAAGGAGGGCGAAGGCTTCTACATGGCGACCGGCGGGCTGGAGCTGGGCCGGATCAACATCGCCGCGCGAGGCGTCGGCATTGCGCGCCGGGCGCTGCGGGAATCGGTCGCCTATTCGCAGGTGCGCAAGACGATGGGCAAGCCGATCTGCGAGCATCAGGCGATCCAGCTGAAGCTGGGCGAGATGGCGGCAAAGACCCGCGCTGCGGAACTGCTGACCGAAGATGCGGCGCGGGCCTACGACTCGGGTGAGCGCGTCGACATGGAGGCCGGCATGGCCAAGTGGTTTGCCTCCGAGACGGCACTGGAAGTGGCGACCGAGGCGATGCGGATCCATGGCGGATATGGCTATTCGACCGAGTATGTGCTCGAGCGCCTCTACCGAGATGCGCCGCTTCTCTGCATCGGCGAGGGAACCAATGAGCTCCAGCGGATTATTATTGCCAAGCAGCTCATAAAGAGGAATCCCGCTTGATGTACCGTCTCCTGACGATAGCCTTCGCCTCCCTTGCCCTCGCCGCCTGTGTCGCCGGGCCGTCGGGCCGGGCGAAGGATGCTGCGCCGCTGGAGGCGGTCGCGTCCGTCGATGTCGAACGCTACATGGGCCTCTGGTACGAGATTTCGCGCTATCCGACGAGTTTCCAGAAGGATTGCGAGGGCACAACCGCCGAATACATGTTACGGGCGGATAGCCGCGTCGACGTGGTCAATACCTGCCGCTTCGGCACCAGGGACGGTGAGCCGCGCTCCGCCGAGGCGGTGGCCCGCGTGATGGACGGCTCCAACGGTGCGCGCATCTTCGTCAACTTTGCGCCCATCCCGCTGCCGGTGGGGCGCGGCAATTACTGGATCATCCATCTCGACGAGGCTTACCAGCATGCGCTGGTCGGTGAGCCCTCGGGCCGTTTCCTCTGGATGCTGTCGCGCACGCCCACGGTGACGCCGGATGTTCGGGCCGAGCTGGACGCGGCGGCGGCGGCGGCCGGATATGACCTCAGCCTGCTGAAGGAAACAGAGCAGAGATGAGCGACGCCGCTCTCGCTGCTTTTTCCCCGTGCATGCCGGTTGCGAAACTGGTCGGCCTGGCGTTCGTGCGCGCTGAGAGGGCGGGCGTAAGTGCGACGCTCCCGTTGGCGCGATAGGCGCCGTCCTCAATCTGCCCGAAGGTTCGAAAGGCACGACGAGGACCGAGAGCAAGACGAACCTGATTGCGGCTGCGCCGTTAGGTGCGGCGCTCACGGCGACGGCGGGGCCGGTCAGTGTCGGCCGCCGGTTGCAGGTCTGGCAGACGCGGATCGAACCGGCCGACGGAAAGCTGGTGACTTTGACGACGCAGACGCAGCTGGAACTCTGACCTCCGTCTTCTGGATGCGGCACTCAGGTGCAAAGAGCACTTTTCGGTTGAATCCGCCGGCGGAGGTGTTGCGCAAGGAGTGGCCAGGCACTTTGTAACGTCCTGATGAGGATGGAGTCTGTTTTCCGGACGGGTTGTTTCCCGTAGGCGCAAGTCTGGCTTTTTGCCTCTCCAGACTGTTTCATCCCGTTGCAATCCGTGTCCTCAGGGTGGTGGTTTTGGCTCATCCATTCTCATTTTTTATCACTTCGCATCGTTTGCTTCCGGTGCTCCCGGATGCCGGCCTTTGGCTATATCCGGCCTGAGGCGGCGCGCTCGCTGGTCTGCGGCTCGGTATAACTCCGGCCGGAGGAGTGCGGCGTAAGTTCTGGCCGGGTATTTAGCAGCGCCTGATGCGCATACGGATTTTATCATTCGGAAGGGAGGGTTCTGTTGTATCAGCCCCTGCGCCGCGAACCGTCTTCACCGCCTCACATCTCTCGGCGCATCTCGTCCCAGGCGCTCGCGAGCGTGGCCCTGTGAGCGGGCGCGGCAATGGCGATGAGGGCGTGGGCGCGGGCGTCGAGATCAAGGCCGCGCAGCCGGGCTAGCCCGTGTTCGGTGATGGCCACGTCCATGTCGGCGCGCGGGACGGTGACGGCGTTTTGCGCGAGCCTCGGGACGATGCGGCTTACGGCGCCGCCACTGGCGGTGGAGAGGAGGGCAGTGATGCCGGTGCCGCCGGGGGAGGCGCGGGCGCCGCGCAGGAAATCGGTCAGTCCGCCGGTGCCGGAGACCTGGCGTCCACGGATGAATTCGGCATTGGCCTGTCCAAACAGGTCGACTTCCAGAACGGAATTGATCGCGGTGAACCGGCGCAGCGCAGCGAGGCGGGCGAGGTTGTGTGTTTCGCAGGCTGGCAGGAAGCGCACGCGGGGCTCTTCGGCGAGGCGCTGGTAGAGCGCAGGTGTCCCGACGGCGACGCCGGTCGTGATCGGAAGGGCAGGATCGGCGTCCAGCATGCCGAGCACGGGGTCGGACACGATGCCGGACCAGATCGACAGGCCGCGGCGTCCCGCGAGCGCGGTAAGAGCGGCCTGCTGCACGTTGCCGATGCCGAATTGCAGCGCAGCGCCGTCCGGCACGAGACCGCAGATATGTTCGCCGATCTCGCGGAAACCGGGGGCGAGCGGGGCGGGCGGCACGCTGACGAGGGGAGAGGAGTCTTCGGCGAGCAGCGCGAAGCGGGAGACAGGCAGTTTCACGCTGTGGCGCGGGGCGGGCATATTCGGACTGATCAGGGCGAGCACTGGCACATCGGTGCGGGTGATCACGGCCGGTCCGAAATCCGGGCTGACGCCGAGACTGACATTTCCGTCCGTGTCCGGAGGCGACACGAGCAGCACCGCGCCGTCCAGCGGGGTGTGGCAGAGCCAGTCCCAGGACTGGTACCAGGTCATCGGCAGGATGCGCGTGCGGCCGGCGTCGAAGGACCGGCGCAGGGCCGGGCTGAGGAACGTTGTTTCCGCTTCGGCGTCCGGATGGAGGCTCGCCCAGTCGGTCTGGTTGAGGCCGGGCACCCATTGGCCGACGAAGGTGAGGCCGGCGGCGAGGTCTGGCGCTTGGCGGAAAGCCTCGGCGAGGCCGAGCGCTTCGCCGCTGCAGCCGCCGACGTAGAGCCGGGCGCGCGGGGGCAGGCTTGCCCGGAAGGCGCGAAGGGCGGCGAAGGGGCTCATGGGACTTTCCAGTCCGGCTTGCGCTTGCCGAGAAAGGCGCTGACGCCTTCGGCAAAATCCGGGTTGGCGAAGCCTTCGAGGAAGAGGGTTTCGGCCTCCGGGGAGCCCGGCATCAACCCGGCATCGAAGCCGCGCAGCAAGCGCTTGGTGGCGCGTACCGACCCTTGCGACTGGGCCGCGATTTCGGCGCCGAGCGCGCGGGCGGCGGGGAGGATGGCGGGCGAGTCCACCACCTCGTCGACGAGGCCCATGGCGAGGGCGCCGGCGCTGTCGAAGATGCGGCCAGTATAGAGGAGGCGCCGCGTAGCGCCGGGGCCGACGAGGCGAACAAGGCGCAGCATGTCGCCGGGCGGGTAGACGAGGCCTAGCCGGGCGGGCGTGATACCGAAGGTGGCGCCGCTGGTGCAGATGCGCAGGTCGCATGCGACCGCGAGGCTGACGCCGCCGCCGATACAGGGGCCTTCGATGGCGGCAATCACGGGCTTGGGGCTGTCTGCCAGCGCAGCGAGGGCGCGGGCGATGGTCTGGCCGGTGCGGCGTGCGGCGTCCTCTGTGCCGTAGATCACAGGAAACTCGGAGATGTCGGCGCCGGCCGCAAAGACGCCGGTGCCGCCACCGTGCAGCAGGAGAACCTTTACCGCCGGGTCCGCATTGGCCTCTGCCACACGTCCGGGCAGGGCGGCCCACATCTCCAGCGACAGGGCATTGCGGCGCTGCGGCTGGTCGAGAATTATCTCGGCTAGCGGGGCGGCAATCTCGAGGCGGATGGTCTGGGTCAATTCGGTCTCCGCCGCTTGAAGGGATTGGACAGCGCCTCATCCTCGTCATAATCTTATCATAGCGTTAACCTATGGGGCTGGGGCTTGCATTGGCAATCGCATGGGGACCAACAAGATGTTGAAACGACTGACAGACCGGCGGCTTCGCTGGGTTATCGTGTCTGCCCTGGCCGGAACGGTGCTGCTTTCGGGCTGCGACCAGATCGGTGAACGCATCGACCGGGCGAAGGAGCTGGCCGACAAGTCGGCCGGCCAGATCAGCGGCGAGACGATTGTCGATCCGAGCGCGCGCAACCTGGAAACGGCCGCGACGGCCGACCGGGCGCTGGCCGGCACCGTGATGGCCGAGTTCGTGATCGACGAGGACGAGCGCCCGCTGTTCGCCATCGGCTCGATCGTCGCCAAGCCCATCGATATTGCGCCGACAGCGGCCCTGATGATGGAAGATGCCGAGTTCCCGGCCGATGAACGCGAGTACTTCGAGGAAGAGTATTATTACGAAGAGACGCCGGGCAGCGCAGGCGAGAGCCTTGAAGCCGCGCCGCCGCCTTCGACGACCGCCTCTGAGTCCGCCCTGTCGCGTGAGCCGATCGGTGACGTGATGCTCCCGGAGCAGGTGCTGCCGAAGATCATGCTGGACCCGAAAGCGGTCGCGAAATCCGAACGCGAGATCGCCCGGGCTGAGGCCGATATCGACAAGATGGTGACCGAGCAGCCGTTGCAGGAACGCCGCCTGAAGGGGCTCACGCGCGAGGAGTTCAAGGCGCTGCCGGTCGAGGAAAAGGCCGAGATCCGAAAGATGGCGCGCAGGGCCCCGATGGTGCGCGAGACCATCAAGGCGCAGATCGACGCGAACTCGGTGATGCTGAACACGATGACCAAGTATGGCATCGGCGGCGAGGTAGCGCTGTCGCGGCAGGGCCAGATGGTTATCCAGATCGGCGCCGATGGCGCGAGCCCGACACAGTTCCGCAGCGCCGGGACGGGTCCGGCCGACTTCCTCGTACGGGCAGACCAGGCGGAATGCCCGGCAGACATGCAACCGGCCGACGTGGCCGGGGACCTGGCGCTGACGACGGCCTGCATCGTGCGCGACCTGCGGGCGTCCGGCCAGTTCGAATATGTCGAGCCGGACTTCATTTTCCAGAACCAGTTCGTGCGCCGTACCAGGGACGCGCCGCCGCCCACGACGGGCACCGGAACCGGGGCAACCGGCGGCGCGACGACACCCACGACGCCGGTAAGCTACAATCCGAACGATCCGCTCTGGGCGCTGCAATGGCACTTCCGGGACCGGGGCACGACCGATGGCCGCACGGCTGGCGGCGCCGGGTTCGAGACGTTCTGGAACCGTCAGGGTACGACCGGTTCGCGCAGCGTGGTGGTGGCGGTGGTCGATACCGGCTTGCAGATGACGCATCCGGACATTGCCGGCTCGCCCAACATCATGGCAGGCTGGGACATGGTGTCCGATCCGCGCATGGGCAATGACGGCGACGGGCGCGACAGTGATGCGAACGATCCGGGCGACCTGTGCGATCCGACAAAACCGTACGCTGCTGACAGTTTCCACGGCACGCATGTGGCCGGCACGGTCGGGGCGGCCGCGACGAACAATGGTTCGGGTGTGGCGGGCGGCGCGTGGAATGTCCGCCTGGTGCCGGTCCGGGCGCTCGGTAAATGCGGCGGGCGCCTCTCCGACATCAACGATGCGATCCGCTGGGCCGCCGGGCTGATCCCGGCCGAGGGCCCGGGCGATACCGAAGTGTGGAACGAGAACCCGGCGGACATCATCAACCTGTCTATCGGCCTGCTGGGCGTCTGTCCGGCCTCGCTGCAGGACGCGATCGATGCGGTGACCGAACGCGGCGCGATTGTCGTCTCGGCCGCGGGCAATGCGCGGATGTCGACCAGCTATTACGCGCCGGCCGGATGCCGGGGCGTGGTGACAGTGGCAGCCAGCGATGCGCGCGGGCAGCTGACGCCTTACTCGAATTACGGGCCTGAAGTGACCTTGCTGGCCCCCGGCGGCGACCTGACGCGCGACGATAATGGCGACAGCAAGCCGGATGGCGTGTTGTCCACGAAGGCGGCGACCAACTGCTATGACCCGGTCACCGGCGCGAGTGTCGACACCTGCCATTATGCCTATGAGCAGGGCACCAGCATGGCGGCCCCGCATGTCTCGGCGGCGCTGGCGCTTCTGAAGGCGCGCACGCCCTCGGCCACCAAGGACGAACTGATCGCGACGCTGACCGGCGCATTGGACCCGCGCGAGCCGCTGCAATGCTCCGGCCTGTGCAGCCAGTATCCGGGCACCACCGCAGTTGCGGGCAGTCCGGACATGTGTTCGCGTCCCTGCGGGACGGGGCTGCTCAATCTCGCCAACATACCCGCCGCACCGTCCGGTGGTGGAGGTCGCTGACATGGAAGGCACCCGCGCGCCGTTGCATCTGGGAGGGCCGCTTGGCGCGCTGGGACTGGGCTGTGTCGGCGGGGCGGTTGCGCTGGCGATTGCCGCGCTGAACAATGATCCGCCGCCGGGCGATCCGGCGCCGGGTTCTGCGCCGGTCATGAGCGTGGATATCGGGTCGCCGTCAGCGCCGGAGCCAGCTCAGATGCAGGCTGCAGGCAGCTTTGAGCGCAGCGGACCTGCTTCGGCCGGGCCTCTGGTTCCAGTAGTGGAGATTGCGCAGGTGCAGGCCGCGCAGGCAGAGCCGTCCGTCCGTCCGGCGCGGGCCGATGGCATCGAGGTGCATTTCATTGTCCGCCTTAAGGGCGCGCCGGAGATTGACGAGATCACCCGCAATTTCAAGCGCGACCCCGCCGCCGCTCAGACAGCCTGGGGCGAACTTGTCACGCGGCTGCCGGGCCTCGCCGACTTCTCTCTGGTGGGCGCCAGCTATTCGGGCGAGATCAAGCTCGCCTACCAGCTGGCCCCCGGCGCGTCCGCGACGCCGGAAGACATTCGCGCGGTCCAGGACCGTCTGCTCAAGGTGGAAGGGGTCTCCTATGCCGACCCCGACTATGTTGCTCATCCCGGCAAGGAATAACCGCATGAACCGCACACTGATCATCTCCGGCCTCCTCGCCAGTGCGATCGCGCTGACGGCCTGCGACCGCGTATTCCAGCGCCCGGCCGATACATCCGGCACCGGGCCGGCCGCCACCGGGGCGCCGGAAGCGGCTGCGGCTGAGCCCGGCGCGGAATTGCCGGTGCGTCCGGAATCGGCGTCTTCGGGCGCAGTGATCGACTGGGAAGCCGCCCGCCGCGACCTCGCCTCCCGCCCGGCGGATGATCTGGAGGGCAGCTTCTCGGTTCAGTCCGGCGGAGATGCGCCGCCGGTGCCGGTCTTCCTGCCGTCCGGCCCGGTTGCGGCCCAGAGCGGCGACGTCGCCGTGCGCTTCCAGCCGACCAATGACGGCTACTATGCCTTCTTCCCGTCGGAGGCGTACGACATCATCGTCAACGGCACGAACGTGGTGATGACCGAGCCTGGCGCCGGCGCAGCGCCCGCGCGCACGGACGCCTTCATCTTCCAGCCGACCACCAGCGGCGCCCAGGTCGCCTTCTCGCGGTACGGCGCGGACTATCTG
>CALGEF010000002.1 GCA_937881755.1 uncultured Acidobacteriota bacterium | reverse complement strand
TGGCCGGTGTTGAACATGCATTCCCGGACCGATGCCGACACCCGCGCCTCAAGATCACAATCGGCGAAGACCAAGTTCGGCGACTTGCCTCCCAGTTCCAGCGTCACGCGCTTGACGGTTTCGGCGGCGTCACGGGTGACGGCGATCCCGGCCCGGGTCGAGCCGGTAAAGGACATCATCTGAATGTCAGGGTGGCGCGACAGTGCTGCACCCACCGTCGGGCCGTCCCCGTTCACGAGATTGAACACACCGGGCGGATAGCCCGCCTCGTCAATGATTTCGGCGTAGATCATGGCCGAGATGGGCGTGTGCTCCGAGGGCTTCAGCACGCAGGTTGATCCTGTGGCCAGCACAGGAATGACTTTGAGCGCAATCTGGTTCATGGGCCAGTTCCAGGGTGTGATCAGACCGCAGACACCGATCGGTTCGCGCAAAAGGATATCACCATTGGCTAGCACCTTGCGCTCTTCAAGTTCTTCCAGTGCTTCGATGAAGCCCTGCAGATGGCCAATCGCTGCATCCGCTTGGGCACCCCGCGCCATGGTGATCGGCGCGCCCATCTCCATCCGCATCGCCTGCGCCAGATCCTCGAAGCGCCTTTCGGTCGCGGCCTTCAACCTTTTCAGAAGATCAAGCCTCTCTTGTTTGGACGTGGTTGAGAAACCGGAAAATGCCGCCTTCGCGGCAGCCACGGCGCGATCCACGTCCGCGGCGTTGCCCATGGCCACCGTGCCGATCTGGGCCTCGGTCGCCGGGTTCAGCACCGGTAGGGTAGCCGGGGACAGAGGTTTGACCCAATGTCCACCGATGTAGAATTTCGTCAGCTTGAGCATCTGCCCGGTCCTTTTTGTCAGCGTGCCTTGGCGATGGCAGTTTCGGTCAAGGTAACGACCTCGGCCAATGTGGCGGTGCGGGGGTTGGTGCGGGCGGCACTGTCTTTCAGGGCCTTTTCGGCGATCCTTGCGGCGCAATCTGCTGGCACGCCAATCTCGCCCAAGGACTTCGGAATCCCGATCTGGTCGAGCAGAGCCTCGACAGCCGATATGAATCCTTCGACTGATGTGTCCGCCAAGTCCATCGCCTGCGCCATACGGCGGACCTTGTCCTCCTGTCCGACCAGGTTGAAACGCAGCACCACTGGCAGCAGGATCGCATTGGTCAGGCCGTGCTGTGTATTGAATTCGGCCCCGACCATGTGGGAAATCGCATGCACAAGCCCGAGACCCTTAAGGAAAGCAATTCCGGCGAGGCAGGACCCCGTCAGCATGCCCCCGCGTGCGGCCAGATTCTGCGGCTCTTCGACGGCTAGGGGCAACCACTTTGCGATGAGGGCCAGCCCTTCCAGCGCCAAGCCATCGCACAAGGGGTGGAAACCTGGCA
Source organism: uncultured Acidobacteriota bacterium (assembly GCA_937881755.1). Taxonomy (GTDB): domain Bacteria; phylum Pseudomonadota; class Alphaproteobacteria; order Caulobacterales; family Hyphomonadaceae; genus Hyphomonas. The sequence continues at coordinate 2,619 of CALGEF010000002.1, read as the reverse complement.
CCATAAAGGCCTCGATGGCATGAACGAGCGCATCGGCCCCTGTCCAAGCCGTGAGAGTTCTTGGCAAGCCGATAGTAAGCTCAGGATCCAACAGGGCTAGTGCGGGCTTCAGATCCGGGTGCCAAACGCAGAACTTCATGCCCTTGGCCGCGTGGGTGACCATGGCGGTGCTTTCGGTCTCGGCCCCGGTGCCAGCAGTGGTGGGGATAGTGATCAGCGTCGGAAAGTTGTAGCCCCGCGCCATGGCCGGCACCTTTTGTTCGTACTCGAAGGACCAGAGATCAAGATCGTTGCCGGCCGTCAGGCATATCGCCTTGCCACCATCCATGGCACTGCCGCCACCGATCGCGATGATCGCATCATGGCCGCCCGCAAGGAAAGCCGCCCGGCCCGCCCCGATCTCGCCGTCCACCGGATTGGGGGAAATATTCGAGAAAAGGGCCGCCTTCAGCCCTGCATCTTGGAGCAGGGTCTGCAGCCGCCCGATGAAGGGCAAGTCACGGCTGCCGTGATCCGTGACGATCAAAGGATTGCGGAGGCCGAGGCCAAAGCAGCGCTCCCCGATCTCGGCCAGCCGACCAGGCCCATAAGCAATCGGCACCGGAAAACCCCAATCATGCGCGGCCAACATCGTCGGGTCGTCACTGGTGGGTGCGATGGTCTCGGCAATGGTCATGATGCTGCTTTCTATCTTGCGTCAAATGGCATGGAGGCCCGGCGCGCGGGGATCTGACGGTCAATGCCCCGGACGATGTGCTTTTCCTTGTCGAAGAAAGGCAGATCGACAATCTGGCCTTCATGCGTTTCGCCATTTGGCAAAGAGAAACGCATAGTGCGTCCGATCCAGTCGTCGGGTGCGAAAAAGCGGGCGTAGCCCACACCACAGCCGAGCGTAGGTGACGGCACCCCTGCCGTAACGCGTCCGACGGTACGATCCGCATCAAGGATTACGCTCCCTGCTGCCGGAACTGCGGTCTGGCAGGTGATCCCGAACAAGACGGGGCGACGGTCGCGGTCGACCAGCGTACTCCGTCCGATGAAATCGCCCTTTTCCATGTCAACGAACGGCCCGAGCCCGGCCTCGAACGGGGTCATGGATGTGTCGATGTCAGACAGGTTGCCAAGAATTCCGCCCTCGATCCGACGGATGGTCATCGCCCGCGCTGATGAAAGCTCAAGGCCGTGGGGCGCCCCGCAGGCCATCAGGTGGTCCCACAGGGCCAAATGATCCGTCCGTGCACCATCTGTGTAGATCTCGAACCCGAGTTCGTTTGTGAAACCCGTGCGCGAGACATAAAGCCTCTGCCCGCCCAGATCGAAAAACCCCGACCGGAAATAGCCCATCGTGTCGTCGATGGCCCCGCCGGAAGCAGCTTTCATAATGTCGATGGATGCGGGGCCTTGAACCTGGAGCACCCTTGATTTCGGGTCGGAAATCGACACATCGAACCCGCCACTATGGGCCGTCAGCCAGGTCTCGAAGGGGCCGTCGGCCTGAACATACCAGAACCGGTCTTGCCCAAATCGGAACACGACGCCATCCATGAAGACCCCACCTTGCGGCGTACAGGCGATGGCGTAATAGCCGCGACCTTCCCGCATCGTTGATACCCGGCGTGACAAAACCCGTTCAAGAAACGGCACCGCGTCGGGGCCTGCGATCTCGACAGGTTTTTCGGGAACGTCGAAGATCAGTGCCCTCTGGCGGAGGGTCCAGTATTTCTCGATCACGTCCTCTCCCAGATAGATGGGAAAGAAGCGGTCGGCATAGACGCCGCGGATCATCGCGGGATTTGCCGTCCGCGCAATGAACGGTGATTCTTCGAAACGGCGGGCACTGATCGTGACCACGTTCTGAAGGTCGGAGGCTTCTTGAAGGCTAGCCAATCTATGGTCCTTTCTTTCGACAGTCTAGGCGGATGAGGCTGGCCGCAAGATGACCGGCGGATCATGCGCAGTGATTGTGGGGGCGGCGTCGTCAAAGCGGGTAATTTCGACAAGACAGGAATGTGCGGTTGGTCCCTGGCCAAGGCTTGACGTGCCCTTGTCGCGGGTCAGCACGTTCGGATTGCCATGCTTGCAAAGGCTGCCGGGGGTGCCTGGATCCGCGGGGTCATACCAGGCGCCGGTGCTCATCTGCACGACGCCGGCCCGGATGCCGTCATCGATGCGGACGCCCGCCAGACAAGCCCCGCGATCGTTCCAGACCCGGACGATGTCGCCATTGGCAAGGCCGCGCGCCGTGGCATCGCTTGGGTGGATGTGTATCGGCTCGCGTCCTGCGATCTTGGCCGCCCGGCTATGGTTCCCGTGATCAAGCTGACTGTGCAGCTTTGTCTCCGGCTGATTTGAGATCAGATGCAGCGGGTGGCGCCCGTCGCCCGCCCCCAGCCACTCGTAAGGTTGCATCCAGGTCGGATGTCCGGGGCAGTCCTCGTAACCAAAACTGGCGACCGTTTCCGCGTAGATCTCGATCTTGCCACTCGGTGTGGCCAACGGATGCGCGAACGGGTCGGCGCGGAATTCCCTCAGCATGACGGTAGGCGCGGCGGGCGGGTCAACCTTGAACCAGCCATCCTGGCGGAACTGTGCGTAATCAGGCATCTCGATCGCGACCGC
>CALGEF010000001.1 GCA_937881755.1 uncultured Acidobacteriota bacterium | reverse complement strand
CGTTCACGGCGACGTCGATGATCGGCTTCATCGCGCTCGCTGGCATAATTGTCCGCAACTCCATCCTTCTGGTGGACTTCATCCGCCATCGCACAGATGCGCATACTCCCTTGTGCGAAGTCCTGCTGGACGCCGGCGCGATCCGGTTCAAGCCGATCGTGCTCACCGCACTGGCGGCCATGATTGGCGCGGCTGTCATTCTGACAGATCCCATCTTCCAGGGGCTCGCCATATCTCTCCTGTTCGGTCTCGCCTCCTCGACAGCGCTGACTGTTCTGGTAATTCCCGCGATCTACATTGCACTGCGCGGGCCGGACTGGTTGCCGGCCGCTGCGATAACCACAGAAGCCAGGGGAGCGGCGCTAGCTGATGCCAACAAGATCTGACAAGGGCGGCGCTCTCGAAATCGTCTCTGACCGCGCGGCCGAAGCGGCACACGCACTCAAAGCGATGGCGAGCGAAACGCGACTGATGATTCTGTGCGCGCTCAGCGCGGGAGAGTTGCCCGTAAACACGCTCGCGCAACTCACCGGACAATCTCCGTCTGCGGTCTCCCAGCATCTCGCCAAGCTTCGCGGGGCTGGACTGGTCGACAGCCGGCGTGATGGCCAGACGATCCATTACCGTTGCCGGAAGGGTTTCGCCAGCAATGTCATTGCAGCGCTGTGCAGGCATTATGCAAGGCAAAGCACCTGATCGAGCGGATGGCCCGGCAATAGTTATCGTGACTCGGAAGAAGGGTCCCGAATCATAGCTAAGTCTGCGGCAAGATTCTCGACGGCGAGCAGGGCGCCGATGCTGCGAATGATTTTTTCCAGGCAACCCGCTGCATCAGGATTGCCGGCTTATCGCGGCAGTGCGCAACACTGGCGGCGCGGCGCAGAACCGCCCTAACGGCAAAAATCATCGAGCCGGTTTCGCCACTCAGCCTGCGCCTGGATCAAGGAAGGATTGTCGGTCGTGAATGCGGCCAGATGGCGCCTCAAGGCAGCGCAGACCTCGTCCACGGCGTGCGATGCGGCGGCTCGGGGAAGGTCCATCGTAGCGGCAGCACGGCCGAAATCCTGCCGGTTCAGGCGGTTGCGCTTCCCGTTGAGGGTCAGCGCCATGGCATCATGCTCCAGCCCGGGAAAGATCCGGGTCGTGACTGTGTCATAAGCCGGCGCAAGACGAACCGAGGAAAACTGATTGCTCCCGGGCGGCGCGATCTGCAGAACGGCGAGGTTCTTGAGGTGCAGGTCGCCGTCTGCAATGAGCCAGGCAAACAAGGCCCGCAACAAGAGGATCGGGCCGTCTGCCGTCCATTTGGTCGAGACCGGGCGCAAGGCGCGCGCAACCTGCTCAATCGATCCTTCATACTTTTCTTCTGCGCGCAGACCCCTCAGGGAAGCGAGGTCTTCCATGGCCACACGCCTTGCATCGGTCTCGTTGAGCCGGATGTCGAAGCGTTCGACAAGAAGCGCAGGAGGCAGGCCGCCC